>NZ_DASYBS010000092.1:0-1729 GCF_036500665.1 Cedecea sp. | reverse complement strand
TGTTCGTCAGGATGGAATAATATTTTTCTGCCACACTACTCTCCACTTTTTATCACGACATCGATGTAAGCGGTCACCGCGCCACCTGTGTAATACGTTCCGGCCGCACCCAGGTCAGCGACCACATCAATGCTGCTGAGGCCACTGCGCAGATTTTTAGCCTTACCGACCTGGCGACGAATACGGTCATACAGTCCGGTGCCAGTGTCCTGCTGGCTGTAAACTTCAATGCGAAAGGTGTACGGCGCCTGGCGCGGCGTTTCTTCCCACCACTCCACCACCCGGGTGGGCAGGCTCACGGCACCCAGTGACCGCCGGACTGCCCCGGCCGTTCCCCGGTGCTGATGAACATATGCCGCATCCTTTATCACCTGCCGCTTTTGCGCCTCACTCCAGCTGTCGTCCCAGAAATCCACCGCAAATTCCCAGGCAAGCCACGGAAGAAGATGAACCGGGCAGGTATCGGGATTTTTCACCGCACTCACCATCCCCGTATCCAGCGCCAGGATTTGCCCCGTTCCCGCCTGCTCCTGGGCGCGCTCCTGCGGGTTATCGCCGGGAGGAAGAAGGGAGCGAAATGTCTCAGTCATTCGTAGCTCCTTTACGGGTGACGTTAATGCCGGTACACCACGGTGCCGCGCCGGCGGCAGCCTCAATGTCTCCGGCAGGACTCAACAGATGCACCCGGACAACGCCGGGCTGCTGCAGGGCAGCATAAACAGCGGAGACGGGCACAATGGCGTTGATTCGATGAGACAGCGATGCATATTGCGTTGCCACGCTGATAGCATTTTCAAGCACAGTTTGAGCATCCGGACCATCGGGTATTTCAAGCTCCGCTGTGATGGCATAATTTGTAATCGTGGCGCTCCTGACATTAACCAAATCTGTCAGCGGCCGTACCTCATCCGCATTCAGCACGCTGAGGGTTTTATCAATCAGAGACGGCCCTGCGGACCCGTTACCTGTTCTGGACAACACATAAACATCCACCTCTCCCGGTCGGTTATGCGTTTCCGGGCCATAAGCGTCAGCATCCAGTACATCCTGATCCACCCGGGTTTTTGCGAAAAAACGATAGGCATTACGCGCACCGGCCGTGTTCAGCTGCGCCCAGGAAAGCTGAATGCGCTCCCGAAAGGCGCTGTCGTCCTCGTTAACCGCGTCGACGGGCGGAACCGCATCCGGACGGGCAGGGATAATCACCAGGCGTGACACGTTGAAAGCGGCCCCCAGCTGGTCCAGGTCAGCCCCTTTCGCGCTCGCCAGAAAAACCGCGCGCACCGCATCATTGACACGCTGAAAGGCCAGGGTAAGTTGCCAGGCGTTGACCTCCCCCTGTTTATAAGCCGGGTCAGACTCCACCAGCGCATCGAATTCCGGATCGAGTTCACGAAGACGGGCAAGCCAGCGTGAAAAAATCTCACCCGCGTCAGGAACAACAATCGCGTCGGGGACATCCAGTTCGGAAAGGTTAATCACGTCATAGCTGCCGGCCATAAATCTGTATGCCTCCCAGGGTCAGCGGTACGTTGCTCTCTTTGTTGAGCCCTTCAATATCCAGGGTGCAGGATGAGGACTCGCTCTGGCTGAAGGACACCCCTACCCGGGTGACCTGCAGGCGGGGCTCCCAACGGGCCAGCGCCGAGGCGGTCGCCGCAATGATGCGCAGCCGGGTCAAATCGTCCCGCGGGTTATCCACCAGTGAAAATAAATCACTGCCGTAATC
>NZ_DASYBS010000091.1:0-6661 GCF_036500665.1 Cedecea sp. | reverse complement strand
CTCCATGTCTGGAATAGAAATTTGAATTTCCTGAGCCAGCAACCGGCGTTCTGCTTCAATTTCTTGCTTCTCGCCACCCACGCCCCAGTTATTCATTATGCGGGCAGCGGTACTAACGCGACGTTTCTTTGACTGGTATTTGAGTTCAAGCATGTTTGCCTGAGCAAATTTCCCGATCTGACCAAGGATCACACTTCGGAATGTTTGATACACCTTCAACTCAAAGGCCGGAGAGAGCCATGCAGCATATCGCAATGCGATGAGCTCATGCGCCCATGTTCCCCGCTCAGCACCACCATGAACCGTTCTAAGTATCTGATTTTGTTCCAAGGAGCTTTTTAGCTCCCTGGTTACCTCATCAACATACTCCCTGATCCCATCAGCTTTAAGGAACTTACTGGGCTTTTGCCAGGGCTTCGCTTTCTTTGCTGCTACAGCTGCTTTATGCAAATCGTTCAGGTTACAGGTGCCGAATTCCGTATTCCGGACTGGCATATTTTCAACAACGATATTTGCCGGGTATTGCATGGTGATTTCCTTCAGAAACGAGCCCCGTTGCCCGGAAACGACGCCCACAGAGAGGTCACCACCTTTAGCGGCGTTCCTCCGGGGCAGGTTTCCGGAAGACTCTGTGATAGATATGCGCCGGGCATGGCGCTTTGACTTCAGGCGTAAAAAAGCCCGACCGAAGTCAGGTTCTGTTATCAGGGGTGAAGAATCACTTCAGGCACTGCTGCCTGATGTACTCCTGCAGCACGACTATTGCGAGGCTCTGGTTTTCTCAATATCCCGTATGCCTGCCAGCTGGTGGTTTGCCCTGTCGATGGCGGCCAGCAGCGGCTTGATCCAGAGTACAGCCTGGCAATATGTCAGGCTGCCGGTGGTAACGGGGGTAACACTGGCTGCATCAGCGCCGCCGGGATCGGCGTGCATTGCACCGGCACGTAAACCATTCGCGTAGTCGAGCAACCCACCAGCAACGTCAGCAGGCACAGGCACATCACAGGTTTTGTCACGGCGTATAATCTCCCGGTATTCGATAACCGTTTTTTCGGTACCGGCATCAATCAGTGAATTGTTGCGGCTGGCGTACTCAGCGATCTGGTTAAAGCGGTTAATATTGAAAGCCTGTGTGGCAATAACCTGCCGATGGCCCTCGACGTCCTTCAGGGCATCATCAGCCCGTTTTTGCGCTTCCAGAAATTTGCTATGGTAATGGCAGGCTGACAACGTAAGCCCCCCCACCAGGCACACGACAAATACCAGCAGCATGATTTGGGTTCGATTTAACATTTCACCACCAACGGATGGCGTTAATTAGTTGGGCAATACCATAAAGAACCAGGCATAATGCCGCCGCTTTGATAACCCAGGCGGTAGCAATACCAATTTCCCTTGTAACAGGGGCTTCAAGTTCAAGGCCGTTTTTCATTGTCAACCTCAGTAGAATTCTTTTATACTTTCCCACAGGGAATAAGCCACCCTAAACACTTCACATGTTCTCCCTTGCCTCATCAGGGTGTAGAAACAGAAAACCCCGCCTGTTTGCCGCAGTCGGTTTTTTTGCTATTTATCATCAGTGGTTTTAGATTCTGCAGACTTTAATCCTGTGCGTCCGCGAGACGTGCTCGCATTTTTCAGCGGATTATTCCGCCAGACTGACAGCGTGCACCAGCACATCAACCCCATAGGGTTGCTGGCCGTTCTCATGCTTAATGATGGCTTCCACCAGCGGGATCACGATTCTGCTGTCCATCACATCAATTCGCTGGTCTGCCGGAACGCCAACAGCCTGCGTCACGCTGCTGATATAGGCTTGCGTATCGTTCTCACTTGTTGGTGCCCAGCGGTTGATAATGCCGGAAACCGTGTTGAGGCCATGCTTACGCTGATAGTTACGCAGAATAATCACCATCGCCCTGATGCCGTATTCCGGTGAAATAAACTGGCAGAATGATTTGTCCGTTCTCTGCGCTGTCGGCACCAGACCTTTCCAGTCGTCACCCCAGCGAATGTTACCGGGGTTGTGGTTTCGTACACCGCGGCTGACTTTCATTTTCCTTGCCCAAGACGGTTATCAATAAAACGCAGTGCAAATGCCCGCAGAACATCGACACCAATAAAACCAATACCACCGCCAATGGCAACCGACAGTGAACGAGGCCAGGCCAGATATTCAAGGGCTGAGGCAACGGTGAGCGTCAGCGCTCCGCACAGTAGCCCTTCCAGCACCATTTTTCGCCAGCCACCACCGGTATAAGCGATACGCAGGGCTGCCATCCCTACCGCAATCAGAACCGCACCTACGGGAGTTTCTCCCCGCCACCAGCGATTAAGTATTTCCAGCCAGTCCGGCCAGGTATCGGGAGTATTATTCATTGACATGATTCCTTGACCTGCAGCAAAAGCAGGTCTGTTTTCAAAACAAGGTCAGGCTTCCGGGACTGATTAACATAATATGTGTAGGGAATGATTCCCGGAGCCTGAAAAATAAAAATGGCGTGTTCCGTGTGGGAAGGCATTATAAATCACAAACAGATAATATAATCCATCGCCTCAGGCCAGTACTTATTTTGACGCGAAGTCACTGACTTTGCCTCCAGACCAAACTGGTCCATAATTCGCATTGTGGATTTCCCGTTTGGAGTTTGAAAAAATGCGGTAAAGAGCTCATCACCCGTTTTTCCCTGCGTCATTCTAAGGGTATCGGCATTTGTCACACCATCTCTGATTATCCGCTCAGGAAAAACGCCCTCAAACCCATGTTTTGTTGAAATGGTTTCATATTGAAAGCGTGCAATATCACTTGCAAAATAAGGGACATCCTTATCCTTTCTCATATTACTCAGAAAAACCCATTTATTTTTTTTGAAAACGTTTATAAAACTATTATTATCGGTTGCCTTAAGGTCTATCGATTCCATCTGGTAAAGCTCCATATCGCCCCCCTCCGTCCTGTGAAAAAAATTCTCCTTATCTGCAATATAATTCCTGACTCTTTCCCATGAACGCTCAGCTCTTGTAAATGAAGAGCTGGCTGGCCTCACACCACCAATAGCCCCCCTGCCGCTCAGCCCAGTAGTTTTGATATTACCCAGTCGTTGACGCAATCCAGCTGTCGCCTTATTCAGACCAGCCCCAATCCCTGTGCCAAGAGAGACTATGCCTGCAACAAAGGATATCCACCCCAGTGCTGTTGAAGCCTCCGGGTTACTGTCCTCTGACGCAGCACTTGCAATCCCGGTGACATCCGCCACCAGTGCAGCAGTGCCAACAACCAGTGAGACCGTCGATGCCCCGGCCAGGGCCGCACTGATACTGCCTGCAGCTGCAATAGATGCTCCGCCGGTAAATATTGCCCCGAAAATACTCAGAATACCAAGCCCAATCCCCAGACCGGCTTGCCAGCTCATATGCCCTGTCGGGTCAGACCGGTTCACGGGGTCCCCTGCACAGTAAGCATAGGTGTTTATACCACCAGCACCGAAAGGACTCCAGCTATCGGGGCGGGTAAAGCGCATCAGAACCGGGCTGTAGGCCCGATAACCATTACCCAGATGATAGGTTTCGCTCACAGGGTCCAGACGCTCCCCGTTAAAAGCCACAACACAACCTGCCATAAACAATTCTCCTTTTCTCAATAGTCTCGAATTTTTAATTTACAGCACTGCCCTTAGGCAGAAGATTATTCACACCAGACTACTCGCCCTGAGCGATCAATATCTGTTTATTGCTCCCGACACCCCGGCAAAACGCTCTGCCCGGCCTATGGCGGAACGACATCGCCCACTGTATAACGGCCTGAATGCAACAGCAGGTTAATTTTTCAAAATAAGGTCAGGCTTCCGGGACTGATTAACATGATATGTGTCGAAGATAATTCCCGGAGCCTGAAAAAAAATAAGACTACCAGTAAGGTGGTCTGTTTTACTAGAGCTCGTTAATTCTGTATTAAGATATATTTAACAATATAGAAATCAAGCCATAGCTTCCCCTCCCCATGAAGTGGGGCCTGCAATGCTGAAACTATCCGAGAATGGAGCTTGCCGAAAAAGGTTATTATTAATATCAGAACGATTACTGATATAACCCATTTCAATCATTTCATGAGCATTATACTTCCCGGACCTGATAAACGCTGTGTTATGTTCAACATTAGCCATATGTCTGGGCTCCAGAGGCTGGGAAAACTCTTTAGCTTTACTAAGTTTTGCGTATTCAAAGTATTTTCTGTTCAACAACGTTTCATGTTTACCAGACAAAGGAACTGCCACTCTTAATTCCTTGCTATATTTAGGAATTACACCACCGTGAATGCGTTCAGTGCCTCTGTGCCCTGCAAGATCGTGGTATTCGCGGTTTCTGCCCCACAATCTCACACCGAGTGACTTAGTTTCGTTTCTTTTCCAGTAAGTCACCCCCATTGCCTTACGCACCTCTTTCTCGTACCTGTATCCCTCCCTCATCAGTCCGGGACCTAATTTATACATCTGTCTGCCCAGGGTAAATAGGCTACGCACGGAGGTTAAACTCATCACCAGTCCCAGGGTGGCGCCAGCAAAATTCATGATATCAGCAGTCTTCCACTCCTCTGGCAGAAGAGGATTTTTATCAGTAATACCAGCTTTAGCTATAGTAAATATATTCATTCCAATCCCCATTGCACCACCGATTACAGACAAAGGTGTCATTGTAGCCAGCCCCGCTGCGACACTTCCTGCCATAATCACTGGTGCAACGAAAGAGGCAATGCCAGTAACCAGACCAATTGCCGACGCAAGCGTTAACATCACGCCGAGAATACTCATATGCCCTGACGGGTCAGCCCGGTTAATCGGATCATCCTTACAGTAAGCATAAGGATTAATGCCTCCCTCAGCAAAAGGACTCCAGCTGTCCGGACAGATAAACCGCATTAATACCGGGCTGTAAGCCCGGTAGCCATTACCCAGGTGGTAAGTTCCGCTCACAGGATCCAGCCGTTCACCGTTAAAAGCCGCAACACAACTCTTCATGAATATCTCCAGCCTGTTTGTGGAATGTTAATGTAAGTGCTTTAGAGAAATTAATTACAAACTTATTGCAGTAACTTTCCAGCAATAAATTTAAATCATACTCCCTTGAGTCAGGTCGACAATCTAACCTGGCGTTTGTTTTTTCAACAAAACCCGTTAATCAATACCATAAAGCGTATGAAGATGAGGGCCAGGCTCAAAAAGTTCACTGGCTGCAAATTCATATGTTCTGCGCCCGTCAATTGTGACTCTTCTTTGAGTTCTTGGCAAATATCGCTCACTGGTTATTGGGATATCAGAATTAAATTTCTCGACACGCATCGTCAGTATTTCATTATTTCCATATCCGACAACCGGGCGTTCAAGAGCATCAGATAAGCGCGGCGCATTTTTATTACTGAAGCAGGAAAATAAATGAAGCGGTTTCGATTCCCCCCCAAATGTGGCAAGGTCTATTTTGTATTTTTCTTTAACAAATGCAGCAAAAGAGTCCATATCCGTAAAAAATCTGTTCTCAGGCAGGCTAAGTACGCCAGAATTCCCATGTAATCGTATCCCCGGCTCCCCGGTCCCTGCGATATTGGTATACACGGATTCCAGAACTTCGCGATCTACAATTTTGTTATTTTTAGTTATAGCTTTTATGTTAAAAGCTCTTCTAAAAAATAACGGCTGAGCCGATTCAGGGTGCAAATTAACGTTAATTTTACTTCTCTGGTAAGCCCGAACTCGTTGCTGTAACCCGGTAGCGGATTTCATCAGTCTTCCGCCTAACAAGCTACCAAGAGACTTAGCCTGAGGAGCCAGCTTACCGACAGCAAAGGCGCCAACACCACTCAGTATACCCAGAGCAAACCCGGCCCAGCCAAGCCCGGCTGCGGTTTTAGGGTCACTCACCAGCTCCGAAGCAATTCCAAGCCCCACAGAGGCCGCTCCTGCAAAAACCGATGCCACGGATAAAACAGCCGCCAGTGATGAGCCCCCGGTAAATGGCGTGAACAGGATTCCCAGAAAACCAATAACAGCACCGATAGCACCGCCAACACTGAAATGCCCTGTAGGGTCAACCCGGTTAACAGGGTCGCCGTCACAGTAAGCATAGGGATTAATACCCCCTTCACCAAACGGACTCCAGCTGTCGGGACAGATAAACCGCATTAGTACCGGGCTGTAAGCCCGGTAACCATTACCCAGATGCGTCGTACCTGTAACAGGGTCGAGACGCTCGCCATTAAATCCCAGTACCATGTCACTCATCGCGGTTCTCCTCTGATGCCTCAGCAACACTGTCACCTGCGCTTACATCAGTGCGGTAACCGTAAGGCGTATACTGATACTGCTGATTTTTACCCTCCACCTGCGCGGCAATTACGGAGTTTTTGGCATCAGTCCCGATTAATGACGTGGTCGATGTGCTGCCATCCTGATTAATCTGGGCAATATTACTGCCACCGGCATAGACCAGGCGTACACGGTTGTCCTTCGCCGCATCCTGAGCCTGCCCTTCCGGTGTCAACCATTCATTCGCCAGTTTATTACCCCGGTAGTACAGGCGGTGCAGCTGCTGCGTTTTATCCACTATCTGCCAGCAAAGACGGTTGGAAGCGTCGTAGCCGTAGCGACCGGAGCCCTTTTCGCTGATGACC
>NZ_DASYBS010000090.1:0-15389 GCF_036500665.1 Cedecea sp. | reverse complement strand
AAGAGTTTCTGATTCATACTTTCTTCCCCCAAAATATTCTGCCATCATCCACCCAGCCGGGCTCATTTTTAGCATAACCCCATTCCAGCTCCCCGGTGAAAGACAGTAAATCCGAAAGCGGCATTCGGATATGAATGCCGCTTCATTTCCCTTCTCAATCAGAAACCTGGCTTATAACGGTAATAAGAAAGGCGGTATAACCATCAGTTACATCACCGTTAATATTTTCAATCGCAATATCATTATTCAATTTTATATCAATATCTTTATAAAACTTTAGCGAGTCCCAGCGGGTACTCATATCGGGTTGAAAGCCTGGGTTGTACCAGTGTCCTGCCTCGACAATTCCCACGAAAACTCCTCTCCTGGTTGCTTCCTCGCAAACTTCTATTGCAGCTTTAGGTGACAATTTCATTGAGGCATTCCCCTTCAAACGAAAAAACGCTTCACCATTATCGTAAAGTGTTTTGTGGCTAAATAATTTTTCACTCATTTTCCACCCCAAAATATTCTTCCATCATCCACCCAGTCGGGATCGGTCTTGTCACTAACTTGTGCTACTTCACGAGTTCGGTCGTTAATCACAACATATTTTCCTGGCTCCCCATATACCGTAGCGTCGTCATTTCTCCCCAAAAAATCAGGCGGCGTTTTACTGGGACCTCGCTTATCCACCGATATCCCTTTAGGCCCTTTGGCAACAACATCCTTAATATCCTTTTCGGTCCAGCCTCGATCAATCATCTGCTCTTTTATCTTACCGTCCGTTGTAAAATCCGTTCGCGGCTTCTTATTGTTCTGCTTTACCTTGTCCCGATTATCTTCCGCTTTCTTTTTTCCCTGCTCAGCTTGTTTACGGCTTTCCACTGCCGTATTAAATGCTACCTGAGCACGATTCATTTCCTTTTGTCTGTCGATCAGCTGCTGGCGTAATTTGTTATACGTTTCTACTGTCCCGGCTTTAATCGCATTCCCAACCTTAACGCCATCCTGCGTGGGTGCTGTAACCTCCCCCCATTGCAGAACATTATTCAGGTATTTCAGGGCGCCCAGCGTCATCAGTTGATCGAGCTGCTGCCGGTTTTCAATTGTTGCCGTCGTCTCAAAATGCACCCCGCCGCCACTGTAGCCTGGGATGGCAGCAAATTTGGCTTCCTTCAGGCTAATAGGGTGCTTTGAGGCATCTGCAAGGGCTAATCCCTCTGGAGAGGCTTTTAAAGCGTTCAGCGTAGCCTGCTTCTGATTTACGTTCTTTTGAGCAAGTTTGAGTGCTTCTCCTGCTTCAAATGCCCGCCTTTCAGCGACCTCAACGGGGTGCCCGGCATCCCACTGCGCCACACGTCTCTTAAATTCAGCCTGCAACTCGGCTATTTGTTTCTTTGTCAGAACAGGCGTTGCAGAGATATAAACCGGGCTTGTATTAGACCCCGAAGGGAAAACAACAATCGCATCCTCAGTGTAGGCGGCGGTGGTAAACATCGGCTGCTGGACTATCGGTGCATTGTTGACGTCTTTCACCTCTTCGGACGGCTTCTGAGGGCCAACCGGCGATTGTGTGCCAACGTTAATATGAATATCCGGCATACCATCGACCACGCTTGCGGCATAAACGCCTGGGCGTTTAGTCGGCCTGGCCTGGATAACCGGAACGCTGACGGGATAGGCCGGTGCACGGGTCAGCGCGAGTTTTTGAACCCCGCTTTCAACGACATCCGTTATTCGGACATCAACAAGGGCGTAAGATTGGGAAGGGAGCTGTGATAGCGGAGTTTTCGTTACTTCCTTTGCAGGAAGAGTTAATACAACATGCCGGACTTTTGACATATCGTCTGGTGCAATTTTCGTTGGCGTGATGGCTTCTATCACCAGCCCCCACAGGCTACCTCGCCATAACATGCTGGCTGCGGGAGCCGCCATGGGTTTAATACGGGCAAGAGCTTTGGCTATCGCGCTTTGCACCGTTGATGACCTGACGAGGGAGAAGCCCCACAGTCCATCGACTAAAGAAAGCGTGGATGGCACGCCCAAAGCGACTGATGCCTGTGCTTCCGGAAAAAGCGACAGATTCACGCCTCCGGAACTCCCCCCACCATCAGAACCGCCGTTACCGGAACCTCCTCCCCAGTGAATACCGCTGTCCCCACTCCCTCCCCACGGATTGTTTTCAGAACTCCATCCGGAATTATCGGATGCATCCACACCAGAACGCTTACTACCGGACCTCGCCGGCTCATCTTTTTTCCCCCGGGTTGCCCCATGGTCGTCTTTACCTTCTCCACTACTCATGATTAGCACTCCTTGTGTGGTGAACAAAACTTAACCACCTAATCCAGGAGATAATCTACGAGCATGGTTTTCACACCACAATAGATAATGATAATCATTTGCATAAATGAGAAAAGTATCACAAATGGGGAAAAAGAAGACTTGCCGACAGGGAACGAAAGCGGGATATCCGATAGCTATATGGCGCCCGCATGGAGCAGGAAGGTTTTGCCCGCAGCAGTATCAATCCGTTCTTATTCCCCGGCGAAGGGGAATAAATCGGCTCTACCGGCCAGCGTTCACTGGCCGGTCATTTCTTTCCCGGCGATCAGCCGCGCTTAATCATCTGCACCACCTGATCGTTTTGGATCTGATGCTCCACGCCCTGTGCGTCATAATAACGCGTCAGCCCCGTCTGCTTATCCAGCTCCGGCTTGCCTTTAGTCACGATCATTTCGCCCGTTTTAGTCGACATCACGTAGCTGCTGGAGCAGGCCACCGCCGACAGCGCAACAACACCCACCAACATCATCCCGAACAGTTTTTTCACTTTTGCCAACCCTTTATTGTTTTAGACGCCGGATTGTAGCGGGATGAAATGCAACCGGGTGTTAATGTGTATTGCGAAGGGAGACTGGGGGCTGGCAGAAGTACGCTATGAGAGTGAGTAAGGCACAATCACGCCTGGAATATCTTTAAAGTCCCTAGTATTACGAGTAAGCAGTGTTTTTTGAGCCACATGAGTAGAGGCCAGAATGATCGCGTCAGGAAGTTTCATCTTATATTGCCTTCTGAGTTCAACCGCTCTTTCCGAGACAGATTGAGTGACGGGCAATACATCAAAATGAGAGAGGAACTGTCGAGTCTGGGCTTCCTGCCGACTATCCCTCACTCCAACCATCACCTCCATCCACGTAACAACGCTTATTGAACGTCCGACGTTGTACTTCTCCATCATTTCTTGAGCCTCAGTCCGGCCACTCAGGAAATCGATTAATACATTGGTATCAAAGACAGAAGATTGCTTTTCCATTACCACTCCTCACGCAGCTTTCTCTCATACTCCAGCCCATCGGGGGTACTCTCTCCCCAAAGCCCAAATGCATCTTTGATATCGGACTGCTGCCGAGCCAGGTACTGATCAACAGCCTCTCTTAGAAGCTCGGCCCTGGGCAAATTGCGCTTTTGCTTTAGGCCATCAAGTTGCCTAATCGCCTCATCCGATAGATCCAGAAGAATCCGTCCCATGCCTTCTCCAAAAACGGTAGCCATATATCATCCCTGTATATCATGATTGAGCATAATAAGATCAATTAGTGCTCACAAAGAATACATCTTAATAATGAAAAATGAATTAACGCATTGAGTAAGAAGAGAAATTCACGAGACACCACGAAGCAACTTTGCAACAGTGAATAGTGTTTCAGCCGCAGGCCGGGCCACCGCACAATCTGCCTTATCCTTTCATTAGACATTTTCCATCCGGCAAGAGACTCTGTCCTCGCACACAACAACCACACTTTGGCAGCCCACCACTTTCTCTTATCAGGATACTTTTATGTCAGTCACTGAACCCGTCATCCGCCAGTATGAGGCGTACAACGCCCACGACCTCGAGGCCTTTGCCGCCTGCTTTAGCGAAAACTTCATCGCTTACCGCCCACCAGCCGTGACGCCTTCCCTGCAAGGACGCGAAGCACTTTATGCCTTCTATAAAGAGCACCGCTTCAATAACCCAGCCCTGCGAGCAGAAATCATTTCCCGCACCGCACTGGGTAACAAGGTATTCGACCACGAGAAGATCCACGGCCTGAGCGATGAACCCATTGAAAGCATGGCAGTTTTCGAAGTAGAAAACGGGCTGATAAAAACCGCGTGGTTCTTTTTTGGCTGAATAAGCGTTGCTTTTTCCTCGCCATAAATAATGGGTTTACCTGACCATTTGGTCGGCATAGGATATGGGCATCCATCCAGTAAAAGGATTTGTTATGGCCCTCGAACCCGCTATTGCAGAACTGGTGAATAACTTTATTGCCACCGGTCGCCCCTCTTCCCACCAGCAAAGTTTTGCCGAACGCCGGGCGGGATATGTTGCCAGTACCGTGCTTGCTGGCGAGACGGAAAACAGAGTCCAGGTGGAAGATATTTCACTGGAGGGAATGCCGTTGCGGATCGTTTCCCCACTCAACGCCAGTGGAACACTGCCGACGGTGATTTATTATCACGGCGGCTGCTTTGTCAGCGGTGGGTTTGCCACTCACGATAATCAGCTCCGCCAGTTGGCTTTTCACAGCGGATGCCGGGTGATTGCCGTGCAGTATCGCCTGGCCCCCGAACACACTTACCCTGCCGCCCATGATGATGCCGAACGTGCCGCCATATTAATCAGGCTGCATGCGGTGAGGCTCGGCGTTGATAGCGAACGTATTACCTTAGCCGGAGACAGCGCCGGCGGGCATATTGCCCTGGTCACCGCCCTGCGCCTGAAAGCCGCCGGAAAATGGCTCCCGGCCAGCCTGATGCTAATTTATCCCATGCTCGACGCCACCGCCCAACTGCCAAGCTATCAGCAGAACGGCGAAGACTATGTCATCACCCGCGACACCTTGCTCAGCGGCTTTGAAGCTTATTTCCCCGGAACGGATGTAATGCATCCGGAAGCCAGCCCGCTGTGGCGCGAAGATTTTGCTGGATTACCGCCGGTGCATATCCTCACCGCCGAATACGATCCGTTGCGCGATGAAGGTGAGCGACTTTATTCCCGGCTTACAGAACAGGGTGTTACCGCAAGTTGCCAGCGTTATTTGGGCGTGATCCACGGCTTCTTCCAGCTGGGCGGCATTAGCCCGGCGGCAAAAGAGGCTATGCGGGATGTGGCCTGGCGGGTAGCCCGGCAACAGTAGTTTGTGGGTGGTTAGATTGATTTGGCGCAGAATTTCGCTTTAGCCGCAGCATATATTCTTACTGACCCATTGGGCAGCAGCATGAAACCCGGTATACTGCGCCCGCCTCCATGTAGCAATGCAGGCGCGGAAGGTCGTCGTCTCCGGTGAGGCGGCTGGACTTCAACTCCAGTTGGTGCCGCCAGCGGCGCCGGGCAGGTTCGACTCCTGTGACTTTCCGCCAAGTTTTTGTTCCAGTAATAACATATAGTTATAAATCTGTTATTGATTGGATGTTTAACTCATGGAAAGTGTTGCAGCTTTAATTGTGAAATATGACACTATAATTAATAGCGTTTTCTGGTTATTAATATTGTTATTTATTTTTTCTTATATTAGCTTACGTGCAGGCTCTGGATATAGTATTGTAAACAGGCTTTGGTATTTTTTCCTTGGAAACCCCTCGTTTACCGATAAAAAATTAAACGCTTTTTGGACAGACAGAAACGATATTGAACATTTCAACATGCTTTTCAATGTTAAGTCTAACGATAAAATAGAAATAAAAAAATTTATAACATGGGCGACTATTAATAAAATTGACATTACTAAAGTATCCAGAGCAAAAGGATGGTTCAATATATCAACCTTAGAACTACTGGTTCCCCGAAAAAAAACCACATTTTTCATATTCATCTGTTCATTTTTCTTTATATACCTATCCTTGGTGGCACTTACCATTGCTATAAAACCAGCTGCACTGATCAGAGTAGATAATAATGAACCATGGATATGGGTAGGGAAAAACCAAATTACAAACTATTTCCCAAATATCAGCCTAAAGAAACTCCAGTGGGAAAACTGGTCACTATCAACAGAAGACTGTAATAATAATAAGTTTGATCGTAATAACTTCTCGACCAAGAGCAGGTTAAAAATAAAAACCATTGATATGTTATGCAATAGCTATTCTAGCGTAGAGGATCAAAAGAGTATATTAGCAGTAATTAAAAAGCAGAATGCGTTCTATTTTATATCAGCCATTCCTTTTATATATGGTATTTATTTCTTCATTTTATGCCTCAGAAGAGTACTGGCTCTTGAGTTATCATTTGAGATTAGGCGAAAAACAACTTCCGTTCAAATGAATAAAAAATGATGAATATTAATCATTCACATTCATTTTATTTTCATTACCGTTTAGCCGCTCCAACTCCTTCCGCCCTAACTCTTTCAACCAGTTCCCAAGGCTCATGCCAGCGTCTTTCGCTGCAACTTCAAACTGGGCTTTCAATTCCGGTGTGATACGTATCTGAAATGTCGGGGATAACCCCTTTCCTTTAGGGCTTTTATCGCGTTTGATGGTTGACATGTACGTACGTAATCCTCAGTATGTGCTTATCGCGTACGTACATTATAACGATACGCGGTATAGAGCAACGCCCCGGCAGTGCTACAACACATACCGGAGCGTTTAACCACAACGTTCTACGTAAAGGAACAACGCCATGGCTAACCACGATAGTACCACAACCGCTAATCCCCAAAGCCTGGGCTTTCAACCAGTTACCCAAGCTGAGATCTCAGCCCTCTTAAAAACCCCGCTCGGTACCTCTCACGACCTCTTTCAGGTGCTGGATATTTGCGAGCGGTACGCTGAAATCCTGATTGAAAATAAAAACATCGCCGAGCGTATGGCGCTGTGTGGCCGCCTGTATGCCGGGCTGGAGGTGTTGAAAGTCGTGCTGGATAAACCGCTGCCGGAACATCTGATTGAATCTCTCACCGCGGAAAATAGCGATATTGAGGTTCATGCCTGCCCGCTTACACCAGAGTCAGACCTGATGCGGGAATATTGCAGCGCCCTGACGCTCGTGCTGCTGAATCAGCAGGAATCCGCAGAGCAACAGAAAACCATTACCGGCCTGTTATTCGAGATGATTAATGCACTAGTAGAAGATTTAAAAGCGCCCCGCTTTGTACGCACGGATTCCGGCCTCGCAATGATCGATAGCCAGGCCGGAAATCATCTTCACTAGACCCTCACCCTGCCCTCTCCCTAAAAGGGAGAGGAAAAAATACGGTTCAAATCATGCAGACATTCACAGCCGAAGAAGTAAGTTGGTATCTGATTGTTCTGGCCCTGATAAGGAGCAACGTGTCAGGCTCTGCTTTTAGTGCCGCGGTTTACTCAGCGAGAGTGTAAGCACGGCGGCGGCAGTGAGCTGCACGAGCGTTGAAAGCGTCGGATTGCCCTTTGCAGACAGCGCGCGGTAAATGTGCGGGCGCGCAAGACCAGATTTTTTCGCAGCTTCAGCGATTCCCCCTCGGGCTTCGATCACCTGGCGGAGTGCGACAAGGAACCCCCCTAAGCCGCCAGGCTCGTTAATCTCTTCGAGCGCAGTTTTAAGGTATAACTCCGCATAAACCGGGTCGGCACGGAGTTCCTCGATCATCTCTTCGTTATGATCTACAACATCGGAGCGAGCCGCCTCACGAACGGCTTGTTTAAGTGTTTTCACGGTCATTTTTTCGGCCTCGCATTAAACTCTTTGAGGTAATTTACTGCTTTGTTTAAGTCGGTTGTTTGGGACTTTTTATCTCCACCAATAAGCAGGAGAATGATTTCTCTGTCTTCTAAAGAGTAATAAACCCGAAAACCTTGCCCGTAGTTTATTCTCATTTCCCAAACACCTTCCCTTTCGTACTTGTGATCCCCAAAGTTACCCGCCACCGCACGGGCTACCTGAGTGTCTATCCTTACCGCCGCCTGCACGTCCTTTTTTCTGAGTTTTTTCACCCATTCAGTGTAAGGCTCATCCCCGTCAGGCGTAGCGTATCGTTTAGCCATATAAGGCATCTCGTTCCTCTCATTCCCTGAGATTTGAGTTACTGTCTCTTATAAATTACAACATGGCAAGCACCTATTGTTATTTATAAGAGACAAAAAACCCGCTTGCGCGGGCTTAAATGATTGTTTTTTTTTGGTAGCAAAACGAACGGTGAGAGTTATTGCCAGAGGTTACATCGGCGGCGTCAGCCCGTTAACTCCGGCGGAAATCCCCCGCGCGACGGCCTGGCCTTTATCGTCTTTGGTGGCGAACAGCACCACTTTCGCGCCCGGCTTCAGCACGGATTTGTCGGCGGGGCTAATCAGCACCACCGGCACGTTGTCCGGCACCTGCACGGTTTTCTGCTGGCCGTGGAATTTCACCGTCATGGTGCGCCCGTGGCTGTTCACCAGCGTGCCGACGGTGCCGTTGGTCATGGTGTTAACCTGGCCGTTGGCAGACTCAAACGGATTAAACCCTTCCCCGGAGCCGCGCAGGCTCGGGGCAAAAACGTGAACTTCCAGCGCCTTCAGCGTACCGTCCGCCTGCGGCACGGCGGCGGTGCCGATAAAGCTGTCGGGCTTGATGTCGCTCATCTTCGCTTCGCTCACGCCGTTGATTCGGGTTTTATCCGTCAGGCTAACGGAGAGCTTTTCGCCCTGCCGGGTGGTGATTTGCAATGAGGAATCATTGACCGCGTCAATGGTGCCGCGCACCGGGGTAATGACATTGTCCGCCGCCGCCGCGCCAACGCTCAGCAGCAGGAGGCTTAAGGCCGGGATAAACAAACGAGGCTTGATCATGCTTTCTCCAGAATCAGGTCAGGTTAAGAAATGCTCTCGATCAAGCGTAACCGCCAAATCAATCCCGGGGGTGAAAGAGTGTGTTCAAACGTTTCCTGAACGACCCGAAACGTGCTCTTTTGCGAAGCGGATAAGGCGTTTAATCAGCGGCGTGCGTTCCCGCTTGCGGTACAGCATCCAGATAGCCGAAGAGATTTCCGCCCCGGCAATCGGGCGATAGACCACCTCCGGCACGCCGATGGTTTTCGCCATGATCTCCGGGATAACCGCAATGCCGTTGCCCAAGGCGATATGCGCCAACACTTCAGTCAGCGTGCTGGAGCGGATGGCATCGTTGAGCACAAACCCGCCGCGCCGCGCGACTTCGTGCGAGCCGGAAGTCTGCTCCGGCAAAATAAAGGTCTCCCCGGCGAGACCGGCAGGATCGATAGCTTCCTGGCTGGCAGCCAGGCGGTGGGAGGCAGGCAGCGCGAGGCAAAAACAATCGCTTTGTACCAAAAGATGCCCGACTTCAGACGGTAACGCGACCGGCGCACGGACAAAACCAACGTCGATTTTGCCCTCCACCAGCGCCGCCGCCATGCTGTCCATCAGCACCTCTCGCGCGCCAAGCGAAACATCAGGATATCGCCCCCGAAACGCCCCCATCACCGAGCTAAGCGTGCCCGACCAAAGCGAAGACGCCACATAGCCGACGCGAATATAGCCCTGCTCACCCCGTGCGGCGCTGAGTACCCGCTCACGCGTCAGTTCTGCCTGGCGCAGCGTGGCCTCCGCTTCTTCGCGGAAAATCTCCCCGGCCTGGGTCAGCTGCACGCGCCTTTTGGTGCGTAAAAACAGCGGTGTGCCGAACTCTCGCTCGAGCTGGCTGATTTGCACCGACAGCGTCGGCGTGGAGATATTCAGCGTTTCCGCCGCCGCGCCAAAATGGAGCGTTCGGGCGACTTCAAGGAAATAACGCAGGTGGCGAAGCTCCATTTTTACTCCTGATTATTAGCTATTAACTAATAATAATGCCGAACGTGGAAATTGAATACCGCACCCCGGATCGCGAAGCTTAAGGCGTGTTATTCCCGCGTTTTCGGAGCTTTTATGTCTACTGTGCTGGCCGCGCCCGTGGCCAAAAACGACACCACCGTGCTGCTGGTTGCCTCCATGGGCTGCGCGATGACGGTCATCGACACGAATATTGTTGGCGTGGTGCTGCCGACCATCGCCCGTGGGCTGGACGCCAACTTCGCCGATATGGAGTGGGTGATTGGCGCGTACGTGCTTTTTTTCTCTTCCCTGCTGCTGCCCGCCGGTTCGCTGGCGGACCGCTTCGGCAGACGGCGCATCTTTTTATTCGGCATCGCCCTGTTTGCGCTGGCCTCTCTCGCCTGCGGGGCGGCAACCACCATTCTGATGCTGAACGTTGCCCGCGCGCTGCAGGGCGTCGGCTCGGCATTTTTGCTGGCTCCGGCGCTGGCGATCATCGGCCACACCTTCCGGGAACCGCAGGCCAGAGACCGCGCCTGGGCCATCTGGGGCGGCATGATGGGCATTACCATGGTGCTCGCGCCTTTAGCGGGCGGCATCATCAGCGCGTATCCCGGCTGGCGCTGGGCGTTCTACATCAACATCCCCATCTGCCTGCTGCTGGCGATGGCGGTGCTGCGCACCATTGAAGAATCCAGCAATCCTGCCGCCGGTAAGCCGGACGTGCACGGCATTTCGCTGTTTATCGCCGCGATGTTTTCTCTCACCTGGGCGCTGATCCTCGCCCCGGAACACGGCTGGAGCAGCTTCGAAGTAATGGGCCGCTTTATCGCCGCCGCCTGGTTCTTTCTGTTCTTTGCGCTGGTCGAGCGTTACAAAACCCAGCCGATGCTGGATTTGCGCCTGTTCCGTTCGCTGCCGTTTATTGGCGCAGTGCTGGCGATGTTTACCTACGCGGCCACGGCGCAGGTAATGACTTCCCTGCTGCCGCTGATGCTGCAAAACGTGGAGGGAAAAACCGCGCTGGCGTCCGGGGTCGGCATGCTGCCGTTCGCGCTCGCCATGCTGCTGTTCCCGATGGTGGCACGCTGGATGGCGCACCGCATGGCTGCCCGCTGGATCCTCGCGGCAGGGTTGGGGCTGGTTGGCGTCGGCAACCTGATTATCGCCAGCGGCGTGCTTGAGCAGTGGCCGGGGCTGGTTATCGCCGGCATGGCCGTGCTGGGCAGCGGCGGCGGCATGCTTAACGGCGAAACGCAGAAGGCGATTATGGGCACCGTGCCTCACGAACGGGCGGGCATGGCTTCGGGCATCAGCACCACGGCGCGCTTCTCCGGCATTCTGCAAGGTTTTGCGCTGCTGGGGGCCATTCTGGCAGGGCACACGCGTCACGTGCTGACCTCGACGATGCAGGCAAATAATCTGCCGGTACGGGACGATTTTATTACTCAGGTTGTGGCCGGCGATGTGCCACGCGCCCTTGCGCTGTGGCCGGATCAACAGGCTCAAACGTTAAGCACGCTGATCCGCCACAGCTATGCCAGCAGCTTCTCGCTGATGCTGGCTTGCGCCGCGCTGTTCGCTTTCTTCGTTGCGCTGGTCGTCATTTTCACTCTACGTGAACGCGCCGGGAGTCAGCCAAAATGAATACTACCGATATCGATTTCCGCTTTGCACTTTTCAGCGACGTTCACGCCAACTTACCGGCACTTGAGGCCGTATTGCAGGATATTGACCGCCATAACATCAACCAAATTTGGTGCCTGGGCGATGTGGTTGATTTCGCGCCGTGGCCCAACGAAGTGATAGCGCTGCTGCGCCGTCGCGCTATTCCGGTGGTGATGGGCAACCACGACCGCCGGGTGGCAATGGACGAGCCGGTCACGCCGCTGGCTAAGCACTCCGCCCAGGAACAACAAGCCCGTGAACAGGCCATTGCCTTAAGCAAACGTACGCTGACGGAGGATAACCGCCGCTGGCTCAGCGCCCTGCCCAGGTCGATAGCGTTCAACGCCGGGCCGCTCAGAGTTCTGCTGGTTCACGCCAGCCCGGACTCGCTGTCCGAATATGTGTATCGCCAGTTTTCCTGCAGCCAGCTAATGAAGTGGCAAACCGCACATCAGTTCGATGTGATGGTTTCCGGGCATACGCACTACGCGGATATCCGCGAATTAGTGCGCAGCGATGGCCGCAGGTTAATCGTCGCCAATACCGGCGCCGTCGGGCGCATCAAACCCGGTGAGCCGCAGGCCACCTGGCTGATGGGCCACTACCGTCACGGGAAGCTAAAACTCGCCGTGCAGACGGTAAATTACGACGTCGCCGCCGTGGCCCAGGCGATTAAAGACAGCCAGATTCCTGACTTTTACGCAGATGAGCTTTATCAGCATGGCATGTCCTGCTCGCAGGCGTTATCGGCATTCTGAGCGGCTCACTATTTCGTGATAAGCTGCGCAATATTGGCGACAGATAACGCCCATCACCCGGTTGATGCGCGATACTGCCTCACTTTTATTACTTGCCGCTTCAGGAAGAAAAATGGCCTCTAAATATGCGCTTGTACTGCTGGCTCCGCTGCTGCTTGCGGCCTGCTCATCTTCGGACAATTCAGGGATGGATCGCCAGGACAGGCAGCGGCTGGACGACAGCTTTATGCGCTCCCCGTGGCCCGACCCTTACTACAACAGCCGCTACCTCACCCCGGAACAGCGCCAGGACATCCGCGACAGGATCCGTGCCGACCAGTTGGAAGCCAGAGGCCGCCGGGATAACAGCACCGACAGCGGCGACGGCTTTGGCCAGCCGGTGCATTTCTAAACGGTTGGCACCGTCCCGCCGTCAATGATGTACTCCGTGCCGGTGATCGCGGCGGCGCGGTCTGAGGCCAGGAAGGCTATCAGATTAGCCACTTCTTCAGGCTTAGCCGGGCGGCCCAGCGGGATCCCGCCCAGCGAGTCCATAATGATCTGCTTCCCGCCTTCATAATCCGTGCCCGCCTGCAGCGCCAGCCGCTCTGCCAGGCGAACAGAAGCCTCAGTTTCAATCCAGCCCGGCGCCACACGCAGCACCCGCACGCCCTGCGGGGACACCTCTTTCGACAGGCTTTTGCTGTAGGCGGAAAGCGCCGCTTTGGCCGCCGCATAGGCCGTGGTGGCCTCCGGCAGCGGTAAAATCCGCTGAATGGAAGAGACGTGGATAATCACGCCTGACCCCTGCGCCGTCATGCCCGGCAGCAGCGCCCTGTCCAGCCGCACCGCCGGGAAAAGGTTAAGCGCCAGCTCGCGCTGCCACTGTTCTTCGTCCAGCGCCGCGTAACCTCCGGCCGGGGAGGATGATCCACCGAGCATATGCACGATGATATCCACGCCGCCGAGCCGCGCCTGCACGGCTTTTACCAGTTGCTCGCAGCCCTCACGCGTGGCGAGATCCGCCGCCACAAACTCTTCATCACAAACGTTTTCAGGGGCATGACGAGCCACGGTCATCACCTGCGCGCCCAGCTCGCGAAACAGCGCTACGGTCGCCGCGCCGGCGCCCTTCGTGCCGGACGTCACCAGCGCTCTCTTGCCCTTCAGCGTCAAAAAGTCAGTCATTTTACGTTCTCCAGAAAGTCGATTTACCTGCCGTATCACTACTCTAAGAACGCGGTATAATTTAAACAATTGGGACAAACCGGGATGAAATGATGAAGGAATCGGGACAATGTCGCGCATAGCCCTCGGCGATATCGAAGCCGTGCAGGCCATCGCCCGCCGGGGATCTTTCCGTGCGGCAGCTATCGATCTGGGCGTTTCAACCACGGCGCTCAGCCATACGCTGGCCAAATTTGAGGCCGAGCTTGGCGTTCGCCTGTTCAACCGCACCACCCGCAGCGTGTCGCTGACGGAGGCCGGCAGGCTGTTTATCGAGAGAGTCAGCCCGTCTCTTCAGGGGCTGAACGACGCCCTGGAGAGCGTGCGGGCGCACCGCGATACGCCGTCCGGCGTGCTGCGCATCAACGCGCCGCCTTTTGCCGCTCGCCAGGTGCTTTCGTCGCTGGTTTTTGAGTTTTTGCGCCGCTGCCCGGAGATGCAGGTCGATATTGTGACCGAGGGAAAGCTGGTGGATATCGTTGCCGAAGGTTTCGATCTTGGCGTGCGCGTCGCCGGGCTGGTGCCTGCCGATATGATTGCACTTTCACTTGGGCAGCCGCAGCGCTTCGCCGTTGTTGCTTCCCCGGCTTATCTGGCGGAGCACGGCACGCCGCTGACGCCGGGCGATCTGCTGGCTCATCCCTGTATTCGCGTCAGGCTGCCGGACGGCTCGCTCTACCGCTGGCATCTGGAAAAGCAGGGTGAAGTCGCGCAAGTCGATGTGCGGGGGCCGCTGACGCTGGACGAAGCCTCGCTGGCGCGGGAGGCGGTGCTGGAAGGTATCGGGGTGGGCTTTTTCATGGAGCAAAACGTCGCCGCCGAAATCCGCTCAGGGAAGCTGGTTCGCCTGCTGGAAGCGTGGACGCCGCCCTTCCCGGGACTTTGCCTTTACTATCCTGGCAGGCGGCACCCTTCCGCCGGGCTTGCCGCCTTCCTGGCGCTGGCGCGGGAAAGAGCAGCGAATTCATAACGCTCATTCTGCAGTTTTAGGTGGCTTCTTGTCTGATTGAACCAGCCTGCTTTCATGCATGATAAGCCCCAAAGCTCCCTTATAAGGAATAACAATGAGACTCGCTTTAATTGGTAACTGTCAGCTAGAGATTCTGGGCGATCTGATTAAAAGTATTGAAAGTCTGCACCGCGACAGAATCGACTACATTTTTAATACACCAATTTATAAACTTCAGGAAAAAGAAAACGTTATTGATTTTTATCATGAGCTGGAAAGCTGTGATTTAATTTTTATGCAATACCACACAGAAAAGTGGGGCGCATTTTCTACCGCCACGCTGAGCAAGTATTTTGACCTTAGCCTTGTCCCTACGCTGGAGTCCCGCGTTTCAACGCCGCAACTGGGCTATTTCGATCGGCCGTTGCCGGATCTCATGGTGTACGTCGACTACCGTTTTTTACATCTTTATTTGTCGGGTATTCCGCAGAAGCATGCTGTTTATCATTACCATGACGCCATCTCTTCCAGGGATAAGCAGCTGGAGATGCTCAGGGAGGATGCACAGAAATACCGCACCCTCTACCAGACAGGAAAACTTTTCTTCGACTATTCGGAGGTTTATTTCGAGCAGTTGAGCAATAACGTTGATTGCTTCACGACCGTAAGTCACCCGGATAATTTCCATCTCGGTATCCTGCTTCAGGCTATTTATCAAAAAGCATTTCAGGTAACGGAGAATTTCGATTTACAGGGGCAAGGACTGCTGGATAACTACCGTGCACCAAAACTGGGGTCTGGCAATATGGATTACTTCATGATGCGAAATACCGGCCTGCCGCTGGCGAGCAAAATTAATTACGGCTATTTCGATTCTCAAAACAAAAGAGACCTCGCGCAGGCGTTACTGAGTTATTGTCAAATCTGGTGTACGGAGCAATCAGGCAACGATCTGATCTGATGTTTCGTGGACCTGTACCCCGTCCTTAAACGGGACGTTATTCACTACCAGCGTTAGCAGATTAAATCCCGGAAGCCGGTTCCAGTTT
>NZ_DASYBS010000089.1:0-32312 GCF_036500665.1 Cedecea sp. | reverse complement strand
AGCTCATCGCCGCTAAAGCGGTAAACCCACCGGCTATCACCCAAACATTCGGGGTCGTTCGCGATTCGTTCCCGACGATCGCTCTCTTTCGCTGTTCCCGACAGCTCAACCCCGCCTGAGTTGGGTCATAACCGGGGGCGATGAGAGCGTCGGGAACGCATCTCAGCCGACCCAGGACTGGGATATAAAACTGAGGTCTGCCGCTTTAGCGGTCGATTTATTTGGCCGAGAGTCCGGGGTCTCGGGGGAATGACGGTGATTCTCCCGAGACGTTCACCGGTTCGGTGATGACATGTGACGCAGGACTGAAGTGAACGGAATCTTAGTCACCCTTTCATAGAGGATACTGCGACTAAGGGTTCCCCGTTTACCCCCTCGCGCTCTCGCGCAGACGGGCCTTCAGCTTGCTGTACTCATCAATCACATACTGCTCGGCGGCCTGCTGATCGGCAATCGGCTCCACGCGCACGGCGCAGTACTTGTACTCCGGCGTTTTGGTTATCGGGCTCAGGTTCTCTGTCACCAGCTCATTACAGGCGCCAATCCACCACTGATAGGTCATGTACACCGCGCCTTTATTCGGACGCTCGCTGACCGCAGCGCGGGTGATAACCCGGCCTTTCCGCGAATTCACCCAAATCAACGCTTCATCTTCAATGCCCAGCCGGGCGGCATCTTCGACGTGGATTTGCGCATAACCCGGCTCATCGGCCAGCGCTGCCAGGGCGGCACAGTTGCCGGTCATTGAACGGCAGGAGTAGTGGCCGACTTCACGCACCGTGGAAAGCACCATCGGGTACTCGTCGGTGATGCGATCGATTGGCGGTGCCCAGTCGCAGGTGAAGAACTGCCCCAGACCGTTAGGACGCTCGAACTTGCTCTCGTACAGGTAAGAGGTGCCCTGGTCCGCGTCGGAAGTGTCCCGGCAAGGCCACTGAATATAGCCCAGCTCGCCCATCTTCTCGTAGGTCGCGCCGTAGAAGTCCGGGCACAGATGACGCAGCTCGTCCCAAATTTCCTGGGTGTTGCTGTAGCGCATCGGATAGCCCATACGGGTGGCGATTTCGCTGATAATCTGCCAGTCCGTTTTGAGATCCCACTTCGGCTCAACGGCCTTAAAGAAGCGCTGGAAGCCACGGTCGGCGGCGGTGAAGACGCCTTCATGCTCGCCCCAGGAGGTGGACGGTAAAATAACGTCGGCCTCGGCGGCGGTTTTGGTCATGAAGATGTCCTGCACAATCACCAGCTCGAGTCCGGCAAACGCTTTGCGCACCGCAGAAAGCTCGGCGTCGGTTTGCAGCGGATCTTCACCCATAATATAGGCGGCGCGGACTTCACCGTGTTCTACGCGGTGCGGCAGTTCGCTGATGCGGTAACCGTTGGCTTCCGGCAGCGCGTCAACGCCCCAGGCAGCGGCAAATTTGCTGCGAGTTTCCGCGTCACGGACGTACTGGTTGCCGGGGAACATATCCGGCAGCGCGCCCATATCGCAGGCACCCTGCACGTTGTTCTGGCCGCGAACCGGGTTCACGCCCACGTTAGGTTTGCCGAGGTTGCCGGTCATCAGCGCCAGGCTGGTGAGCGAGCGCACGGTTTCCACGCCCTGGTAGAACTGGGTCACGCCCATGCCCCACAGGATGGTGGCCGTTTTGGCTTTGGCATACATACGCGCGGCCGCACGGATCTCCCCGGCGCTGACGCCAGTGATTTCTTCTACGGACTCCGGCGCGTAGCCTTCAACGATTTTGCGATACTCCTCGAAGCCTTCGGTACGAGCAGCAACGAAAGCGTGATCGTAAAGGTTCTCTTCAATAATGACGTGGCCAATCGCGTTCAGCAGCGCGATGTTCGAGCCGTTGCGTAACCTTAAATGCATGTCGGCAATGCGCGCGGTTTCAATTTTGCGCGGATCGACAACGATAATCTGAGCCCCTTTCTGCTTCGCCTTAATCACGCGATTAGCCACGATAGGGTGTGAATCTGCCGGGTTATACCCGAACACAAAGACTAAATCAGTATCCTCAATCTCGACGATAGAGTTACTCATCGCGCCATTACCGACCGACTGGTGCAGACCTGCAACCGATGGGCCGTGTCAGACACGTGCGCAGCAATCGACGTTATTGGTTCCAATAACGGCGCGCGCAAATTTTTGCATTACATAGTTGGTTTCGTTGCCGGTCCCGCGTGAGGAGCCGGTGGTTTGAATGGCGTTCGGGCCATACTTGGCTTTGATCTCGCTCAGACGAGAGCTGACGTAGTCCAGCGCCTCATCCCAGGAAACCGCTTCCAGCTTGCCGCCGCGCTCGCGGCGAATCATCGGGGATTTCAAACGCGGGGTAAGGATTTTGGTGTCGGTGATAAAGTCCCAACCGTAATAACCCTTCAGGCACAGGTCCCCCTGGTTGGTTTTACCCTGTGCGCCTTCCGCCTTGACGATTTTGCCGTTATCCACCACCAGGTTTATCTTGCAACCCGAGGCGCAATAGGGGCAAACCGTGACGACTTTTTTCATCATGTTGCTCCAGTCAATGCTGTCATTTAAGTGCGGCGATAAATGCAAACCGCCTTGCTGCGCCACTCAATGCATTATCTATGCCACATAGAGTGAGTGGGTATTGGCGCGGGTTTGGCGGGTATCTGGCGAACGGGCTGACGAAACGCCGGGGATTTCGTCATAAATGACGTGTCGAACTGACGGCCATTTGTGACAGTGATAGAAAATTCCGCACGAGGCTGTGTTCTTTCTGCGGCGCGCAATCAACAATCGCTCACACTAAAAGAACCTCCTCCCCTCCGGAGACAATAATGAAACCTGCAATCCTGGTGGTGGATGACGACAAGGCCATTTGCGACGTGCTGCGCGATGTGCTCAGTGAACACGTCTTCGACGTGCTGGTGTGCCATAGCGGCAATGAAGCGCTGCGGATTGTGGCGGCAGAGCCATCCATCGCGCTTATCCTGCTGGACATGATGCTGCCGGACACCAACGGCCTGCTGGTGCTTCAGCAGGTGCAGAAACTGCGTCCTGCTTTGCCGGTGGTAATGCTGACCGGGATGGGCAGCGAGTCCGACGTGGTGGTGGGGCTGGAAATGGGCGCCGATGACTATATCGCCAAACCGTTTAACGGCCGCGTGGTCGTCGCGAGGGTGAAAGCGGTGCTGAGGCGCAGCGGGGCGCTGGCCGTAGAAACTAGCCCGACGAAAACCAGCGGGCTGCAGTTTAACGGCTGGCGGCTGGACACCGACCGCTGCCAGCTGATGAACGCCCGGCAGCAGCAGGTTGATCTCACCCAAGGGGAATATGGTCTGCTGCTTTCCCTGGTGCAGAACGCCAGAAAGGTGCTGTCGCGGGAAAAACTGCTTGAGCTAACCCACAGCGAAAGCCTCGACGTATTTGATCGGACTATCGACGTGCTGATTATGCGGCTGCGGCGCAAAATCGAGGTCAATCCGCACCAGCCCACGCTTATCCGCACCATTCGCGGCGTGGGCTACGTTTTTGCCGCGGATGTCACCCACGGCGAGAATAATGCGGTTTAGATAAACTGCCGGTATTCATGGCACAAAAGCAGCGCTGGAGCGGCGTCTTCGCTGAGGCTGCTGAAGCGCTCGAGAGGCTTTAAAAAGCGGTTGTCGTGATCGTCATCGTTGACCATCGACACTTCGCCGACCAGCACGTCGCCGTAGCCCGGTTCCCCCCAGAAGCTGTGATACATCTCCGGCACCAGGCTGATGCTTTCTCCAGGCGATAAGCGCAATTGGCTGCCTGCGGCGTGCGTCTGGCGGCAGCCGTCAATCACCACCGTGATGTCCGATTCGTCAGGCTGTTCGAATGGGTCAGAGTGCCACAGTTCGACAATCAAATTACCGCCGCCGCGGTTGATGATGTCCTCCTGCTTGCTCCAGTGGAAATGCATCGGCGTCATCTGGTTTTCACGCACGTGCATGACTTTTTCGGCGTAAGTTTTGGCGTAGGGCGCACCTTCAGGTGAGCCGTTGCGCAGGGTAAACAGCGTGAGGCCCATGATAAGAAAATCGCTGCCGCCGAAGTCGGTGATATCCCACCCGAGCTTTAGATCAAAGACCTCTTGCCAGCTGTGGGAATCAAGCTGCTGCCATGTTTGCGGCGAGAACCCGGCGAACGGCGGCAGTTGGATATCGTGGCGGGCAAAGAACTGGCGGGTTTCATTCAGGTACTGATTAACCTCGGAGCGTTTCATCTGGCCTCCCTTTGACGTGGACCCTCACCCTGGCCCTCTCCCTGGAAGGGAGAGGGGACTGACGGTGTTTTGACTCGACTGGGTGAGGGGAAAATTACTTCACCGTCCACCCTTTGTAGCTGCCAATATTGTTCTTATCGATCATCGTCACCGGGATCAGTACCGGGCCTTTCGGCGCGGGTTTACCCTGCAAAATGTCGTAGCCAATCTCGACCGCTTTCGCCGCCATTATCTGCGGATCCTGCGCCGGCGTCGCCACAAACAGCGAGCTGCCGCCGCGCTTCAGGGCCTCCTCACCGTCCGGGCTGCCGTCCACGCCGACAATAAAGAACTCATTACGCTGGGCCTGTTTTGCCGCCAGATCGGCCCCGATCGCCGTCGGATCGTTGATCGCAAACACGCCGTCGATCTTCGGATTCGCCGCCAGCAGCGAGGTCATTACTTCCAGGCCGCCTTCACGGCTGCCCTTAGCATTCTGATTAGAGGAAAGGATCTTAATGTCCGGGTGCTTTTTGAATTCGGTTTCGCAGCCCTCAACGCGGTTCTGCACGGCGGAAACCGGCGGCCCGTTGATGATCACCACGTTGCCTTTATCTTTCAGGCGGTCGGAAATGTACTTACAGGCCATTTGCCCGGCCTGGATGTTATCGGAGGTGATCGTGGCATCGGCGCCGTCAGCCGCGACGTCCACCGCCACAACGACGATCCCGGCGTCTTTCGCACGTTTTACCGCCGGGCCGATCCCTTTGGAATCCGCAGCGTTGAGGATTATCATGTCCACCTTCGCGGCGATAAAGTTATCGATCTGCGCCACCTGCTGACCGAGATCGTAGCCGCTGGAGACCAGCGTCACCTTCACGTTGTCGCCAGCGAGCTTGCGGGCTTCCAGCTCGGCGCCTTTGGTTATCTGCACGAAGAACGGGTTGGCGAGGTCGCCCACCGTCACGCCGATAGACTTTAACTCTTTCGCCTGGGCAAACGGCGCGCCTGCGATCATTGCACCAGCCAGTAACGCAGTAACTATGGGTTTCAAACGCATGCTGTTTTCCTCACTCGTAGGGTTTTGTTGTTATGCACTTTGATGGTGACGGGTACGGTATTTGTCGATCAGCACCGCTATGATGATCACCGCCCCTTTGATCACCAATTGCCAGAAGTAGGAGACGCCCATCAGCGTCATGCCGTTGTTGAGCGTGGCGATAATCAGCGCCCCCACCAGCGTGCCGGTGATGGTGCCAATCCCGCCCACGAAGCTGGTCCCGCCGAGAATAACGGCGGCGATGGCGTCCAGCTCATAGCCCACGCCGAGGTTACCGTTGGCGCTATAAAGGCGTGACGCGCTCATGATGCCGCCAAGTCCGGAAAGCAGACCGCTCATGCCGTACACGAACAGCAGCACCATCCACACTTTGATGCCGGTCAGGCGCGCCGCCTGCATGTTGCCGCCTACCGCGTAGATATGAACGCCCAGCGTGGTACGGCGCAGAATGAACCAGCACACCGCAATCACCAACAGGGCAATCACCACCAGCCACGGCACCGGGCCGAGATAGGCGTTGCCAATCCACTCAAAGTTGATGTTGGAGTTAATCACCGTCGTGCCGTCTGCCAGCAGATACGCCGCGCCGCGCCGCGCAGCGCGGTATAGGTGCCGAGCGTGACGATAAACGGCGGCAGCCCCGCCCAGGCGACCAGCATGCCGTTAAACAGTCCGAGTCCGGTACCCATCAGCAGCGCCGCAGGAATCGACAGCCCTTCCCAGCCGGGCATCAGCGACACGACCATTGCCGTCACGGCGGTGGTGCCGAGAATTGAGCCCACGGACAGGTCGATGCCGCCGGTCAGAATGATGAAGGTCATCCCCGCCGCCAGCACGATGTTGATGGACGACTGCCGGGCGATATTGAGCAGGTTAGACTCGGTGAAGAAGTTGGGCGCGACAAAGCCAAATACGGCGACGATCAGTATCAAAATCGGCAAAATGCCGACGGTTTGTAGTAAATCGCCGAACAGGGCTTTTTTAAGCGAGGCGGATTTTGCCACCGGTTGCGTGCCTGAGTTAGTCATGGTGAACCTCTTTCTTATGGGCCTCGGTCACGCCGGTAGCCAGGGTCATAATATTTTCTTGCGTAATGTCGTGGCGCAGCAGCTCGCCGGCAATGCTGCCTTCGCGCATGACGTACACCCGGTCGCTCATGCCCACCACTTCGGGCAGCTCGCTGGAAATCATTAGGATGGCCACGCCCTGGCGGGCCAGCTGGTTCATGATGCGGTAGATCTCGCTTTTGGCGCCGACGTCCACGCCGCGCGTAGGCTCGTCGAGGATCAGAATGCGTGGGCCGATGGCAACCCAGCGGGAAATCAGCAGCTTTTGTTGGTTGCCCCCGGACAGGCCCCCGGCGCGAACCTGGGCGTGCGGCACGCGGATATTCAGCAGGCTGATGGCGTCGTCGGAAATGGTCTGGGCTTTTTTGCGGTCGAGCATGCCGAAATGAGCGTCACGCTCAAGCGTGGCCATGGTGATGTTGTCCTGCGCGGCCAGTTCGAGGAACAGCCCCTGCTCTTTGCGGTTCTCTGTCAGGAAGCCGATGCCGTGTTGAATCGCCTCGCGGGGGGAGTGAAGCGTCACCGGCTCGCCGTCGATCTCAACCGTGCCGCCCGTGGCCTTACGCACGCCGAAGATAAGCTGCGCCAACTCTGAACGCCCCGCGCCAACCAACCCGGCCAGGCCGACAATTTCCCCGGAACGCACGTGCAGGCTGACGGGCTGCACCTTGCCGCTGTCCGTCAGGTGATGAACGTTGAGGCGAGGGCTGCCGAGCGGGATATCACGCTCTTTGTTGAACAGGTCGCTGAGCGGCCGCCCAACCATCATTCTGACCAGCTCGCTGGCGTTCAGGTTTTCCCGCGTCAGGCTGCCGACGTACTGGCCGTCGCGCAGCACGCTGACCCGGTCAGACAGCTCATAGATTTCCGCCATGCGGTGGCTGATGTAGATAATCGCCATACCTTCATCACGCAGGCGGAAAATCAGCTCAAACAGGCGATGCGTTTCGCGGGAGGAGAGGGCGGCGGTAGGTTCATCCATCACCAGAATGCGGCTGTTGCGCTGAAGCGCACGGGCAATCTCAACCTGCTGCTGCTCGGCAATGGTGAGCTTCATGACGAGATCCGTGGCCTTGAACTGCGCCCCGAGGCGGTCAATCACCGCCTGCGCCTGCTGCACCATCTCTTTACGCTGCACCAGGCCGCCGCGCGCCAGTTCGCTGCCGAGGAAAATGTTTTCGGCAACGGTGAGGTTTGGCGCCAGCTGCATTTCCTGGTAAATCAGGGTAATGCCCGCGTTCAGGGCGTCTTTGGGGCCTTTGATGACATAGGGCTCGCCGTCAATCAGTACTTCGCCGCTGGTGGCGATGTAAGCCCCGGCGAGGATCTTCATCAGGGTGCTTTTACCCGCCCCGTTCTCACCCATTAGCGCATGGATTTCACCGGGAAATACCGTTAAATCGACGCCTTTTAGCGCATAAAACTTGCCAAATGACTTGGCAATATTGCGCATTTCCAGAATGGGGACTCTGCTCATGGTGCGGCGCCTGTGGTGGGTATCAATACGCGCCAGTCAACCACACGCCGATAAATGCAAAATGTCAGCCGCCGTTCATATTTGTCATAGAGTTGAATAGTTAACCTGGATCACATTCCCGGTGTGGAAATATTTATCAAAATCCGTGCAATGCTTAACTGGAGTGAATCAACCACGGAGCCTCTATGACCCAGCCTCGCCCCTCCTTCTTCGCCAGCGCCCGTGGCCGCCTGCTGTTCTTCAATCTGCTGGTGGTGGCGGTCACGTTGATGGTCTGCGGCGTGGCGGTCCTTGGCTTTGAGCACGCCAGCCGCCTGCAGGAGCAGGTTCAGGGGCAAACGCTGCTCGACATGTCCGGCAGCATGGAGCTGGCGCGCGACACTTCCAACGTGGCGACGGCGGCGGTCAGGCTTTCTCAGGTTGTCGGCGCGCTGGAATACCAGAGCGAGGCGGCAAGCCTGAAGCAAACCCAGCTGTCGCTGCAAAACTCGCTTTCTCACCTGGCCACCGCGCCGCTGGCGAGCCGCGAGCCGCAGCTGGTCAGCCGGATCATCGACCGCAGCAACGAGCTGGAAAGCAGCGTCACCAACATGCTGGTGATGGGGCACCGCCGCCATTTGCAGCGTAACCTGCTGCTGAGCGCTCTTTACCAGAATCAGAGCTACCTTGAGCACCTGCAGGAGGTCAACGCGCGCGAAGGGCTGAACGTGCCGGATGCCGGGCTGCTCAAAGAGATGGATCGCCTGATTCTGGTGGCGATTCAGTCCTCCTCGCCGAGGCCAGCGGTACGGCAGCTTAGCGAAGTGATGCAGCTTCTGCCCGAACGAGCGCCCTCGCCGCTGGCGGACAGCATTTTGCAACAGTTCAGAAACGGCCTGCGCCAGCTGCCGCCGCTTTCTGCGCAGCTTGAGGAAAGCGATCTGGGCATCGCCTGGCACATGTACCACATCAAAGCGCTGGTGGCTTTTCTGAATCAGGACATCAACCTGTACGTGCAAAAAGTCGGGGAAGAGTCCCGGCAGCGCAGCCAGCAAAGCCACCGGGATTTGCAGTCCATCATCGCTTTTATCGGCCTGTTTGCCCTGCTGGCGCTGGTGATCACCGGGTTCGCCGGGCTGTATATCTACCGAAACCTGGGCTCAAACTTAACGGCGATTTCCCAGGCGATGACGCGGCTGGCGAAAGGCGAAAAAGAGGTCAGCGTGCCCGCGCAGCAGCGGCGCGATGAGCTGGGCGAGCTGGCCAGAGCGTTCAACGTCTTTGCCCGTAATACCGCTTCGCTGGAGCACACCTCACGCCTGCTGAAAGAAAAAAGTACCCTGCTGGAAACCACCTTCCACGCCATGCGCGATGGTTTTGCGCTGTTCGACAGCGACGGTTTCCTGGTGGTATGGAATCAGCAATATCCGCTGCTGCTGGGGCTTGAGCCGCAGCGCCTGCAGCGCGGCCAGCACTATCTCGGGCTGCTCAAGCAGGTTACGCCGCTACAGGAACACATGTTGGGTAATCTCTCCCGACCCTTGCCGAAGCCGCAGGAGTTGAGGCTGGCGGACGGCCGTACCATCGAGCTGCGTTTTAGCCCGGTGCCTGGGCGGGGCATGGTGAACGTAGTGCTGGAGCGTAGCGAGCGCAAAGCGCTGGAAGAAGCGCTGGTGCACAGCCAAAAAATGAAGGCGGTGGGGCAGCTTACCGGTGGCCTGGCGCACGACTTTAACAACCTGCTGGCGGTGATCATCGGTAGCCTTGAGCTGACCGCGGCTGACTCACCGGATTCGGTACGCATTCAGCGTGCGCTTAAGGCCGCCGAGCGCGGCGCGCAGCTTACCCAGCGGCTGCTCGCGTTTTCCCGTAAGCAATCGCTGCACCCTCGGGCGGTGGCGATGAAAAGCCTGCTCGAAAACCTCGATCCGCTGATACGTCACTCTTTGCCTGCTCACCTTACGCTTGCCGTTGAAGCCCAGCAGCCCGCCTGGCCCGCGTGGATAGACGTCAATCAGCTGGAGAACGCGATCATTAACCTGGTGATGAACGCCAGAGATGCGATGGAAGGGCGCAGCGGTGAAATCAAGATCCGTACCTGGAACCAGCGTGTGGTGCGAGGCGAAGGGCGCAAGCAGGATATGGTGGTGGTTGAGGTCGCCGACACCGGACACGGCATGACGGACGAAGTAAAAGCGCAGGTCTTTGAGCCGTTCTTCACGACCAAACAGACCGGGAGCGGCAGCGGGCTTGGGCTGTCGATGGTGTATGGCTTTGTGCGCCAGTCGGGCGGGCGGGTGCAGATTGAAAGTGAGCCCGACAAAGGAACTCGGGTCATACTCCAGCTGCCGCGCGCCACTGCGGAAGTTCAGCCGGAAGCGTTGCCGCCAGCGGGCGAGCAGGCCGATATCTCCGACCAGCTTGTGCTGGTGCTCGAAGATGAGCCGGACGTGCGCCAGACGCTGTGCGAACAGCTGCATCAGCTGGGTTACCTGACGCTCGAAGCCCGCGACAGCCAGCAGGCGCTGCAGCTGATGAGCGAGGTGCCGGACATTAGCATTGCGATCAGCGACCTGATGCTGCCCGGCGAGCTAAGCGGCGCGGACGTGCTCCAGCAGGCTCGCCGCCGTCATCCTCAGCTGGATTTGCTGCTGGTAAGCGGGCAGGACCTACGCCGCAGCGAGCAACACCTGCCCGAGGTGGAGCTGCTGCGTAAGCCTTTCACCCAAGCGCAGCTTGCTGAGGCGCTACGTAAAGCGCGGGCAGGAAGCAGGCGCGGGCCAGCGTAGCCGCACCCTGCGCGCCGTTAAACGCGGATGAAGACGCATCAATAAAGCGCACGGCATCATGCGGCAAAGGGCGGCGCAGATAGCGTTTCGTCTGTGTCACCAGCGCCTCACGCGGAAAATCGACCATGTCTATCACTCCGCCGCCGAGGATCACCGCATCCGGATCGAACAGGTTAACGCTGGTGGCAATGGCGCGCGCCGCGTGGTCGAGCAGGGCAGCGACAAACGGCTCCTGCGCGGCAACGCTGAACAGCTCGCCAATCTCATACGCACGCGGGCTGGCGTCAAACCAGCGTTTCAGGGCAATCCCCGAGCATACCGTTTCCAGGCAACCCGCATTTCCGCAGCCGCAGGTCAGGTGCATATCGCCCTGCGGAATATGGCCCAGCTCCCCGGCCACGCCGTGGGCGCCGGTCCAGGGGGCGCCGTTCAGCCAGACGGCAAAGCCCATGCCGGTGCCGAGATAAGCCCCGAGCACCTGCTGATGCTGCAGCCCGTTTTGCGCGACATCGAACGAGAGCTGCAGATTGACGTCACGTGAAAACTCGACCGGGCAGCCGAGCGCATCCTCCAGCTTGCCCGCCAGTTCGTTAAGCTCTGCGGCGGCAAGCGGCAAATTGGGCGTGGAGATAATTGTGCGCTTGTCTTTGCCGACCAGCGCCGGAAACCCCATCACCATGCCGCGGCAGCGGGCGTTAAAGCGATCCAGCCGATCGCTTAACAGATGGGCGATCCCGCAGACTACGCCTCCCGCGATAATCTCTGCGGTGCGCTGTTTTTCACAGTGCAGCACCGTGCCGGACTCATCCTGCAAACACAGGCGGATATGGGTGGCGCCCATATCCACTCCGGCCACCACGTTAAGCGGTTTTGGCATGGGGTATAACCTCGTTTTTGGCCGCCAGGATCTGCTCGCTCATCACCTGCCAGGCCTCGTCGATATCCCGGGCGTGGTTAAACAGCCCGGAGGTGCCGACGATAAACACATCTGCCCCGGCGGCCATGAGTCGTTCATAGGTTGCCGCGTTGCAGGAGCCGTCAATTTCGATTTCGTAGCTCAGGCCTTCGCGCTCGCGCCAGGCTTTCAGCTCGGCCACTTTTTCCAGCATTTCTGGAATAAACGGCTGGCCGGCAAACCCAGGATCGACGGTCATCACCGTCACCTTGTCTGCCTTATGAATGTAGTACTTCATCGCCTCGACCGGGGTCTCCGGGTTCAAAATCAGGCCGACCTTCATGCCGTGGCGGCGGATCTCTTCGATGAGGCGGAAGGCCTGGCCGTTAATAGTTTCCGGATGCAGGGTAATGATGTCCGCCCCGGCCTGCGCCAGCGGGACGATGTAATCCTGCGGGCGGGTGACCATCAAATGGCAGTCCAGCGGCTTGCTGGCAAGCTTCCTGACCTGGCCGACGAAGAACGGCGACAGCGTCAGGTTCGGCACAAAATGGCCGTCCATAATGTCGATATGGAAGTAGTCGGCGTGCTGGTCGATAAATTCAATTTGTTCCTGGAATTTCGCCAGATCCATGCACATCAAAGAGGGGGAAATTTTCACTATAAGCTCCTGTAATTCTATGGATTTCGGACGACAGAAAGGCGGTCAGGCTGCGAGTCCCCAGGAGCATAGCTAACTATGTGACTGGGGTGAGCTGATGCAGCCAACGCATCAGGCGTCCGAAAGACGACGAATTTACTTGCTAATGAGTCTATCCAGGGCCACCGCGGCGATAATCAGCCCGCCCATCACCACCAGCTGGTAATAGGTTTGTACCTGGAGAATATTGAGACCGTTGTTGATGGTGCCGATGATCAGGCCACCAATCACCACCGAGAAAATTCGGCCCTTGCCGCCGAAGAAGCTGGTGCCGCCGATGATCGCGCTGGCAATGGCGTAGGTTTCAAACCCCATGCCCGCAAGAGGCTCCGCCGCCCCAAGGCGCGCGGTAGAGACCACGCCCGCCAGCCCGGCGCAGATGCCGGAGATGATGAACACCACCAGCATGTGAAACTTCACGTCGATGCCGGAGTAGAAGGCCGAATTCTTATTGCCGCCGAGGGCGTAAATATTGCGGCCAAGGCGCGTGCGGGTGGTCAGGAACCACAGTATCCCGGCGACAATCAGCGAGAAGATCACCGGCACCGGAACGCCCAGCGGCGTGGCGGCGAAGAAATTCACGAAGTCGAACGAGAAGCCGTACACCGAGTTGGCGTCGGAAATAACCAGCGTGATGCCCCGGAAGATGGCGTTGGTGCCAAGCGTGATGATGAACGGATGCAGCCCCGTCCAGTTTACCAGGCAGCCGTTAATCGCCCCGAGCAGCCCGCCGACAATCACGCCGCCAATCAGCGCCGCGAGGAACGGATCGACGCCTGCCAGCATCAGTTTGGCGGTAACCATGCCGGAAAGCGCCAGAATGGCGCCGACCGACAGATCAATCCCCGCCACCAGAATGGCGAAGAACTCCCCCATGCCGATAAGCACGGTCACCGAGCTTTGTACGAAGATGGCGCTGATGTTGCTGGCCGTCAGGAAATACTCGGCGGACAGCGTGCCGAAGATGGCGACGATAATCGCGAGAATGAAAAAGGTGCCGTATTTGTCCCAGAACTGCGCGAAATTGAACGGCTTTTTCTCACTTTCTTCGCGCTTCATTCTTGTGGTAATGCCCATGCCATAATCTCCTCTTCGCTGATATCGTCGCGATTGGTCAGGATTTGCGTCAGTCGCCCTTCGCAGAACACGGCGATGCGGTCGCAGACGGCGATAATTTCGGGAAGCTCCGACGACACCATTAGAATGACCTTTCCGTCATCCGCCAGCTGTCGCATGACTTTGTAAATTTCGGCTTTCGCGCCGACGTCGATCCCACGGGTAGGTTCATCGAAGATGATCACTTCCGGGTTGCAGCACAGCCATTTGGAAATCAGCACCTTCTGCTGGTTGCCGCCGGAAAGCTCGGTAATGTTCTGATCGACGCTGTGGCACTTCAGCGCCAGCAATTGACGCTGTGCTTCGGCGGTTTTGCGCTCTTCGGCTTCGTTAAACAGCCCCATCGCGCCTTTGTAGCCGCCGCGTTTGAGGCTCTGGCTGACGGCCATGTTCTGCGCAATGGAGAAGTTGGCGAAGAAGCCGTTATCCCGGCGGCTTTCGGTGATGTAGCCCATGCCTTTTTTCAGCGCATCCATCGGCGAGCGGGGCGAGATATTCTTGCCGTTAAGCAGAATTTCACCGGCAGCGCGTTTATCCACGCCGAACAGGCAGTCCATCAGCTCGGTGCGCCCGGAGCCTACGAGGCCGGAAAAGCCCAGGATCTCGCCACGGTTAACGCTGAACGAAACGTCTTTCACCTTTTTGCGGTCGCGGCTGGTGATGTTTTTCACCTCAAACACCACGTCACGCTCTACGTTCCCGGCGCTCTCTTTCATGGCGTTAAAGCGGTTTTGCAGCTCGCGGCCCACCATCAGGCGCACAATGTCGTCGTTAGAGACGTCGCAGACCTGGCCGCTGCAGACGCTGCTGCCGTCCTTCATCACCGTGTAGCGGTCGCAGATACGGCGGATTTCGGCGAGCTTATGGGAGATATAAACAATCGCCGTCCCTTCTTTGCGCAGCTGGTTCATGATGAGAAAAAGATAATCCACTTCTTTATTGGTTAAAGAAGAAGTTGGCTCATCCATAATAATGACTTTGGCATCCAGCATTAACGTTTTGGCAATTTCTAACATTTGCTTGTGACTGATGGATAAATTACCCACCTTTTCATCGAGATCCACTTTTAAGCCGACACGTAAAAGCATCATTGCGGCGCGAATACGCATCTCTTTCCAGTCAACAATATTAATCCCGAAGACTTTTTTAGTGGTATGGCGGCCAATATAAAGATTTTCTAAAACGGTTAATTCATCAATAACGCTGAGTTCTTGATAAATAATACCTATGCCGAGCTGTGCCGCTAATTTATGATCAAGTTTTTCATAATTAACATTATTAATCGTAATGGTGCCTTTGGTCGGTTCATGAATACCCGACAAGACTTTCATCAGGGTTGATTTACCTGCACCATTTTCCCCGAGAAGGGCGTGAATTTCGCCGGGGAATATTGTTAAATCAACCGATTTTAATGCGTGAACCGGACCAAAGGATTTGCCGATCCCCGCCATTGAAATGTATGGCGTGACCATGACGAGCCTCAATCATTGTTAGCGAAGGTTTCCCCTCACCCTAACCCTCTCCCCACAGGGGAGAGGGGACGGTACTGAGTAGGTATCGATTTTCTGCCTCTCCCTATAGAAGAGAGGGGATAGCTGCTGCCACTGCTTTTCTTTTAGTACTCTTTTCTCCCTCGCCCTTATGCGGAGAGGGCTACCCCTTTTTTCCCCCTCTCCCTGTGGGAGAGGGCCGGGGTGAGGGCACCAGACGACTCAGGTTTAAAACTATTTCGTCACCAGAACCGAATCCACCAGGCTGAACTGCGGGGCCTTATCCTGGGCAATCACCTTGCCGGTTTTCGCTGCATCCACCAGCAGCTTCAGGCCGGTTGCGCCAATATCCGCCGGATTCTGGGCCACGGTGGCGGTCATTAATCCAGCATCCACCATTTTGCGTGCTTCCGGAATACCGTCGGTGCCGACGACCAGCACTTTCCCGGTTTTACCGGCGTTGGCCACCGCCTGCGCTACGCCCATTGCCATCGTGTCATTCGCGCAGTAGAAGGCTTTCAGGTTTGGGTTACGCTGTAGCACGTTGGTCGCCACGTCGAGCGCCTTAATGCGGTCCCAGTCGGCAGGCTGGCTGGCGACGAGTTTAATCTGGCTGGCTTTTTTAAACGCATCGCTGGCACCCGCGCGGCGGGCTTCACCGGAGGCATTGCCCGCTTTCCCTTCGATAATCGCGACTTCACCGCCTGCGGCGCCGAGCTTATCGATAATGAAACCTGCGCCTTTAGCGCCAACCGCGACGTTATCGGTGGTGACGAAGGCCTCGACGTTGCCGCCGGCTTTTTTCAGGTTATCCATATCGATTTTTTCATCGAGGTTGACCAGGTAAATGCCTTTCTTCCAGGCGTTCGCCACCGGCACCACGAGGTTCACCGAGGAGAGGGGCGCAAAAGCGATGCCCTTGTATTTTTTATTACTCAGATCTTCAAAAAGCTGTAATTGTGACTGGAAATCCCCTTCCGAAGGCGAGGCAAATACATCTACGCTAACGCCCAGCGTTTTGGCTTCATCTTCAATACCTTTTTTCATATCCACCCAGAAAGGGTTGGATAACGTTTTTAATACCACCGCGTAATCGGCGGCGGCAAAAGCGCTGGTGGATAACATCACGCCCATAGCAGCGCCGCTGAATATTTTCAGATATTTATTCATAATAATATTCTCAATGTAGGGTGCAGTCAGATCCCGCTCCCGCGGGATCTCTTTTTACTTCAGCGCGCCAGGTGAAAAGAAATCCACAATGGCGCCGGTCTTTTGCATATTTAATGTTGCCTGTTCAATGTTTTGCTGTGCGACTGAAACAAATAATGCATCGAGTAATGTTAATTGTAATATACGCGCGGAGGCGTTGCGGCCTAATAAAGGTGTCTCTGGTGCTGGCGAACAAATAATAAAATCGGCCAGGCGTGCAATAGGCGAATGGTAGCTATGGGTTATACAAATTATTTTGGCGCCATTCTTTTTTGCCAGTTCCACCGCCGCTTTTAAATCGCCGGTGCGCCCTGAATGGGACACGACCAGCACCACATCGCCTTCTTTTAGCAGCGAGGCCGACATCATCATGATGTGCGCATCCTGATAGGCCTGGCAGCGCACGCCGATGCGCAAGAACTTGTGCTGGATGTCGTTACAAATAGAGTTCGAGCCGCCAACGCCGTACAAATCACGCTGTTTTGCCTTTGCGAAGTAGCGTGCCGCGCGATGGATCTCGTCGACGTTCACGATCGACTGGCCTTCCATAATGGTGCGTAAGGTAATGTTAAACACCTTGTTGACCACGTCCTGCGGCGCTTCGTCGAACGCCAGCTCGGTCGGCAGCACCTGCTCTGACTCGGAAAAGTAGGCGACCAGCGCGCTACGCAGATTACGAAAGCCGCTGAAGCCCAGCAGTTTCGACACTTTAACAATCATCGCTTCCGACACCGCAAGGGCTTCGGCAACGTCCTTAATGGCCGGTGCATCGCTCAGATTTCCGGGCTTTAACAACCAGTCGACGATGCGACTTTCGTTGTCCGTCATCCCCTCCTGCTTCATGCGCAACCAGGGAGCAAGGCCGATACCAAACGGCTGCTGTGAATCAATATCTGACTGACTCATCGTGTTCTCTCGATGTCCGTAGAGTGAAGACGCCACTATAACATCACAGCGAGAGCAGAAAATATGCTGAGCACTTCACAAAAATAATTTATTCATAAAGTTTTATTTTTTGTGAAGTTTTTGTTTTGGTGATTTATTTTTATGTTTATGAAAATTAAGTAATTAATTAAGATTTCATCGTTAAGTGATACTAACGTATGACACGGAGTTGGCAGCGAGTGGCATTGTATTGTGAAGCTTGTCGGTGTAGAAATGGCCACGAACCCGGCAATTCTGCCGATTAATTGGGCAGTGAACCGGTCTTAAATCACAAGAGTTGTCGGGTTCGTAAAGTAACGGCAACGGCGAGGACAAAATGAAAAAAATTGCATTTGGCTGTGACCACGTAGGCTTCCTGCTGAAGACGGAGATTGTGGCGCATCTTCAGGAGAAAGGGATTGAGGTGCTGGACAAGGGCACCTGGTCCGGCGAGCGCACCGATTACCCGCTTTACGCCAGCGCCGTGGCGCAGGCCGTGGTAAACGGCGAAGCCGAGGGCGGCATTTTGATTTGCGGTACTGGCGTGGGCATCTCTATCACCGCCAATAAGTTTCCCGGCATCCGGGCAGTGGTCTGCAGTGAGCCATATTCTGCGCTGCTTTCCCGCCAGCACAATAACACCAACGTGCTGGCCTTCGGCTCACGAGTCGTCGGGCTGGATTTGGCCAAAATGATCGTCGACGCGTGGTTAAACGGGCAGTTTGAAGGCGGGCGGCATCAGGCGCGGGTAGAGGCTATTGGCGCGCTGGAATCGCCGAGAATTTGAGATTCCTCCGCTACTGCGCGTGAGGCCGGCTGACTACGCTGAGGCCAGTCCATCCCGGAGACTGACCGATGAAATCTTATGCCGCCGCGCTGCTGCTCGGCACGCTGTACCTGGCCTCGCCGTTCGCGCAGGCCGACGTGATTGATGACGCCATTGGCAATATCCAGCAGGCGTTTAGCGATGCTTACAAGCCCGACGGCGATCGCGTTTATCATGACGATAGCGATGACGAAGCGGCTCAGCGCAGGCTCAGCCGCCAGGATGAAGCGCGCTACCGCCAGCTGGAAGACAGGCGCCGTAGCCTTGATAACCGCCAGAACCAGCTCGACCGCGAGCGCCAGCAGCTGGATGACGATGAGCGGCGCCTGCAGGACGACGACGACCGTTAATCCAGCACGATTTCCATGCCGTCAAAACCGGCTTCAAAGCCGGCGGGAAGTTCGTTGTGCATCAGCCATTCATCAAACTGGTGGCTGATGTGCGTCAGCACGACTCGCGGGCTACCAATCTGTTCGTTCAGCGCGATAACGGTCGTTAAGTCACAGTGATTTTTTGGCGTTTCTGGTCGGGGTTCGCGGCTGCAATCTATCACCACCACTTCCGGGCGGTTGGCGGCCAGAAACTTCAGGGTTTTGTCCGGCAGCCCCGCCGTATCGCTCAGCCACGCCAGCCTGCTGTAGGCCGTCTCAAACAGATAACCAAACGTCAGCTTTGAGTGCAGCAACGGCAGCGGCGTGACGCGCAGCGCCTGGAGGGTAAAGGCAACAAATGGCTCCACGGTATGGCTAAAGTCCAGCAGACCGGGGTGTTTAAACAGATCGTCGCAGCCCTGTTCATCCGGCGGGCCGTAAACCGGGATTCTCTCGCCCACGCCCCAGCGCAGCGGGAACAGCCCCTGGACGTGATCCATATGGTAGTGGGTGAGCAAAAACTGCTGAAAATCTCCGGGCTGCCAGCTCTCCATCAGGTCGGGTGGCCCCGCGTCTACCAGCGTCACCGCATCGTTATATTTGACCACCGCGCTGCACGGGCGGCGGCGATGAGCAGGGTTGCTGCGCGCCCGCGAACAGGCTGTGCAGCCACAGCCCCAGGCGGGAACAAGCTGCGCCCCGCCGGTGCCGCTAAGCGTTAACGTGAGCGTCATCGGGTGTCTCCACCGGTTTGGTAAAGCGGATATGGGTGGCGCGGTAGCCTTCACGTTCGTAAAAACGATGAGCGTCTTTGCGGCCGGTGCTGGTCGACAGCTCCGTCAGTTCCGCATCGGCTTTACGCGCTTTATCTTCAGCCCAGGCAAGCAGCTGTTTGCCGACGCCGTGGCCGCGGGCTTCTTCCAGCACGACAAGCTCCTGGATCTCGCCAATGCGGCGGCCATGATGCAGGTGATATTGCAGGTGCAGGCTAATCATCCCCACGGCTTTATTCCCCAGCCATGCCAGCTGATAAAAGATATTTGGGTCGCGCAGGTTTTCGGCGAAGCAGGCATTAAAGCCGGGGCGGTCGGCCTGGGCCTGCTTTAGCTCGCAAATCATGCGGTAAACGGTGTCGCTGTCTTCGATAGCGGCGGCTTTTAACTTAACAACATCAGACATGGCGGGGCTCCTTGCGGTGAAGAGGGATAACGTTCGAGCGGTGCTGGGCTAACAGCCGCATAAATAATTCGGCTGACTGTAGCAGACTCCCGTCGTTGTTGAGTACCAGGCAATCGCCGCCCTCTGGCGCATAGAGCGCCGCGCGCTGCAGCCTCTGCTCGATCTGTTCCGCATTTTCCCTGCCACGCTGCTCCAGACGTTGGCGCAGCACCCCGGTAGAAACCTGCAGGCAGATGGGCACCAGCCCATCGCCATAGCGTTCCCGCGCCTGCTTCAGGTGCTGGCGCGAGTCGTTAACCACCACGTCAAATCCGGCCTCGAGCCATATATCCATTTCCACGCCGACGCCGTAGGACTGCTCGTGCGCCTGCCAGCTCAGGGCAAACAGCCCCAGTTGCTGGCGCTGCTCAAACTCGTTTGCGCTCAGCGCAATGTGGTTCTCGCAGCCTGCGTCGGCGGCGCGGGTGATATAGCGGTGCGCCACCAGCAGTCTTGCGTGCTCCTGCTGGCGCAGGGCGCTCAGCAGGCTGTCTTTGCCGGAGCCGGACGGGCCCATCAGCCAGATTAATTTACTCATCAGAACACCCGCGTTCCCTGGCGCCAGACGTGATCGACGTGGATATGGTCGCCGTGCATATGTGCCAGCACCAGATCCGCTCGTTTACCTTCTGCCAGCGTCCCACGGTCGGCCAGGTTCAGCGCCCTTGCAGGGTTGCGCGTCACAAGGTTTACCGCCTGAGCCAGCGTGAAGCTATTGCTGTCGTCGTGCGCCACGCGGAAGGCCGCATCCAGCAGGCTCGCCGGATAGTAATCCGAGGAGAGAATATCCAGCAGCCCGGCCTGGGCCAGATGGCTGGCCGCCACGTTGCCGGAGTGGGAGCCGCCGCGCACGATGTTCGGTGCGCCCATCAGCACGCTCATGCCGTGGCGACGAGAGGCTTCCGCGGCTTCCAGCGTGGTCGGGAATTCGGCGATCACGCTGCCGATTTCGTGGGATTCCACAACGTGGGCGGAGGTGGCATCGTCATGGCTGGCGAGGGCGATATTGCGGTCGCGGCAGCGGGCGGCAATGGCCTGGCGGTTTGGCTGTGACCAGCGTGCCGCCAGCGTCAACTGCTCTTCCTCAAAGCGATCCATCTGCTCGTTGGTGAGATGGTATTTGCCCTGATAGTAGTCGCGGTATTTCGAGAGTTCCGCGTACTGGCGCTGGCCCGGCGAGTGGTCCATCAGCGAAACGAGGGAGACAAGTTCGCGGTCAACCAGCTTGTCGAACAGCGGCAGCGTGGTGTGGTGCGGCAGCTCGCAGCGCAGATGAAGGCGGTGCTCAGCGCGGTTGAGGCCACGCTTTTGCGTATCCTCCACGGCGTTGATCATTTTTTCGAGGTTTTCCAGGCGGTCGCCGCCGTCGCGCACGTCGCCGATGGCCACGGCGTCCAGCACGGTGGTGATGCCGCTCGCCACCATCAGTGCGTCGTGGCTGCTCATGGCGGAATGCGCCGGCCAGTCAACCTTTGGCCGTGGGGTAAAGAATTTATCCAGGTTATCCGTGTGCAGCTCAATCAGCCCCGGCAGCAGCCAGCCGCCGCCGCCGTCGTGTGCGCCCGGCAGCTGGCTTTGGGTCTCGGCAAAGTTGCGAATCACACCGTCGGCCACTTCCAGCGAGCCACTGACAACTTCTTCTTCCAGGACCAGGCGAACGTTATTGATGATCATGTTTGGGCTCCATCGCGGACATGGTATGCAGGCGGTCGGCCACCTGTTCACGTACTGCTTCATCGTGGAAGATGCCGACGATGGCCGCTCCACGCGCTTTTGCTTCCTGAATCAAAGCCACCACGGCGGCGCTGTTTTTGGCGTCCAGCGAGGCGGTTGGCTCGTCCAGCAGTAAAATCGGGTAGTCGACAATAAAGCCGCGAGCGATGTTCACGCGCTGCTGTTCGCCGCCGGAGAAGGTCGACGGCGCCAGGTGCCACAGGCGTTCAGGCACGTTGAGGCGAGTCAGCAGGCTGGCGGCTTTTTTCTCGCACTCTTCACGCGGCACGCCCAAATCCAGCAGCGGCTGCATGACGACTTCGAGCGCTGAAATTCGTGGGATAACACGCAGGAACTGGCTCACCCAGCCGATGGTCTGGCGGCGCACGGCCAGCACTTCACGCGCCGGAGCCTGCACGATGTCGAGCCATTCGTCGTTGTGCTTAACCCAGATGTGTCCTTCATCCGGCAAATAGTTGGCGTAGAGCGAGCGCAGCAGGGTGGATTTCCCGCTGCCGGAGTGGCCGTGTAGCACCACGCATTCTCCGCCTTTAACTTCCAGCGAAGCGTCCGCCAGCACCGGCAGGCGAATGCCGTGCTGGTGGTGCAGGACAAAGGTTTTGCTCAGGTTTTCAACCCGTATTCTGGTCATAGCGAGTACCTAGTTCTGAAGGACGGAGGACACCAAAAGCTGGGTATACGGGTGATGCGGGTCGTCCAGCACGCGGTCGGTCAGCCCACTTTCCACCACTTTGCCCTGTTTCATCACCAGCAGGCGGTCGGCCAGCAGGCGAGCCACGCCCAGATCGTGGGTGACAATCACCACGGCCAGGTTCAGCTCCACCACCAGGCCGCGCAGCAGATCGAGCAGGCGGGCCTGCACCGACACATCCAGCCCGCCGGTGGGCTCATCCATAAATACCAGCTTCGGATGGGTCACCAGGTTGCGGGCGATCTGCAGGCGCTGCTGCATCCCGCCGGAAAACGTGGTCGGCAGGTCGTCAATACGGGCCGACGGGATTTCGACTTCTTCCAGCCAGCGCTGGGCGGTGGCACGAATGTCGCCGTAGTGGCGCGCCCCGGTTGCCATCAGGCGCTCGCCGATGTTGCCCCCGGCAGAAACGTGGCGGCGCAGGCCGTCCATCGGATGCTGGTGCACCACGCCCCATTCGGTGCGCAGCAGGCGGCGGCGTTCACCTTCCGACATCCCGTACAGCGAGCTGTCGAGGTAAATCACGTCCCCTTCCTGCGGCGCAAGGCGGGCGGAAATCGCCTTCAGCAGCGTCGTTTTACCGGAGCCGGACTCGCCCACGATGCCCAGCACTTCACCGGGCCAGAGGTCGAACGACACGTCCATAAAGCCTTTACCGGGCGCATAGAGGTGGGTGAGGTTATTCACAGAAAGTAACGGGCTGGTCATGACTGAGAGGCCTCACTGTTCTGGCGGCAGTAGTCGGTATCGGAGCAGACGAACATGCGGTTGCCCGCGTCGTCGAGCACCACTTCATCAAGGTAGCTGTGGCGTGACCCGCAGATAGCGCACGGCTCTTCCCATTCCTGAACCTGGAAAGGATGGTCGTCGAAGTCGAGGCTCTCTACGCGGGTAAACGGCGGCACGGCGTAAATGCGTTTTTCGCGTCCGGCACCGAACAGCTGCAGCGCAGGGGACATGTGCATTTTCGGGTTATCAAATTTCGGGATTGGCGACGGGTCCATCACGTAGCGATCGTTCACCTTCACCGGGTACGCGTAGGTGGTGGAGATATGGCCGAAGCGGGCGATATCTTCGTACAGCTTCACCTGCATTACGCCGTACTCTTCCAGCGCGTGCATGGTGCGGGTTTCTGTTTCGCGTGGCTCGATAAAGCGCAGCGGTTCAGGGATCGGCACCTGATATATCAGGATCTGGTCTTCAACCAGCGGCGTTTCCGGGATGCGGTGGCGGGTCTGCACCAGCGTCGCGTCTTCGGTGCGCTCGGTGGTGTTCACGCCGGTCACGCGCTTGAAAAAGTTACGAATCGAGACGGCGTTAGTGGTGTCGTCCGCGCCCTGGTCAATCACCTTCAGCACGTCAGACTCGCCAATCAGGCTGGCGGTGAGCTGAATGCCGCCGGTGCCCCAGCCGTAAGGCATCGGCATTTCGCGGCCGCCAAACGGCACCTGATAACCTGGAATAGCCACGGCTTTCAGCATCGCGCGGCGGATCATGCGTTTGGTTTGCTCATCCAGATAGGCAAAGTTATAGCCGCTCAGGTTAGCCATTTGCTCGCTCCTTTATCAGGCGGTTAAGCAGCTCCAGTTCGGCCTGGAAATCTACGTAATGCGGCAGCTTGAGGTGGGACACAAAGCCGGCCGCTTCCACGTTATCCGCGTGGGATAACACAAATTCTTCGTCCTGCGCCGGGCCTGCGACGGTTTCGTCGTAGTCGGGAGCCTGGAGCGCGCGGTCAACCAGCGCCATCGCCATGGTTTTGCGCTCGCTCATGCCGAACGCCAGGCCGTAGCCGCGCGTAAAGTGTGGGGCTTCATCTTCGGGGGCGACAAAGCCGTTCACCATTTCGCATTCGGTCATCAGCAGTTCGCCGATGTTCACCGCAAAACCCAGCTCTTCCGGCACAATTTCGATATCTACATAGCCGCTGCGGATCTCGGCGGCAAACGGGTGGTTGCGCCCGTAGCCGCGCTGGGTGGAGTAGGCGAGAGCCAGCAGGTAGCCTTCGTCGCCGCGCACCAGCTGCTGCAGGCGCGAAGAGCGCGAGCACGGGTAAACCGGCGGGTTGCGGGTGATGTCGTCCGGCTGCGCGCCGTCGTCTTCTTCGACTTTGGCCAGGCCCTGCTTCGCCAGCATGCTGAACACGTGCGGAGCGGGTGCGCTTTGCTCGTCGGCAGGTTCTGCGTCAGGCACTTCGCCGTTGGCCAGCAGCGTGAAGTCCAGCAGGCGGTGCGTGTAGTCGTAGGTTGGGCCAAGCAGCTGGCCGCCAGGGACGTCTTTATAAACGGCGGAGATACGGCGTTCGAGGCGCATCTCAGCGGTGTTCAGCGGCTCGCTAACGGCCAGGCGAGGCAGCGTGGTGCGGTAGGCGCGCAGCAGGAAAATGGCCTCAATCATGTCGCCGCTGGCCTGCTTGATTGCCAGCGCGGCAAGCTCCCGGTCGGCGATGCCGCCTTCCGTCATCACGCGGTCAACGGCCAGGCCAAGCTGCTGCTCAATTTGCGCGACGCTCAGCTCTTTCAGCGTTTCATCGCCGCGTCGGTTGCGCTCCTGCAGGGCGTGGGCGGCGGAGATTGCCTTCTCGCCCCCTTTGACGGCAACGTACATCAGCACACCTCCACGTGGGTGGTCCGTGGGATAGCCAGCAGGCGATCGCCGCAGGTCAAAATCAGGTCAATGCCCAGCGGGAACGGGTGCGGGCGTTCGGTCAGTTCGTGCAGCACACATTCCGGCAGCTGAGGCGCTATCATGCGCTCTTCGTTGATGCCAGCGCCGGTCAGGCGCAGCATGCGCCCGCCGCTCAGGCTGGAAACCTGCAGGATCAGCGTCGCGCTGGTATCGGGGGCAATGTCGCAGCCCTGGGCCAGCAGGTTCAGCTGTTCAGAAGAGATGGCGTCGCTGGCAACGGCAAACTGCGCGTGCTCAGGCTGCTCGCACAGGGGCGCATTGGTATGAAAACGGATATTTTGTGAGGCAATATCGTTGCCCAACGTGCCGTCTACCCACACCGGCGTGTCGTTATCGGCCAGCGTCAGCAGCACGCTGGTGGTGGCCACGTTCAGCGGCAGCCAGCCCTGCTGCAGCGAGGTCAGCGCGACAATCACGCCCGGCTCGCTCATCGCTTTGAGCAGGCGACGAAAACTCTGCTGGGCATCCTGCACCGGAAGGGTAAAAGCGGTCATTAAAGTCATGCGTTATCTCCGCGTACCAGCGTGAAGAAGTCCACGCGGCTGCTGTTAACTTCCGCACGGCGAGCGGCAAGGCGTTGTTCGCGGTTGGCCGCCAGCGGTGCAATAAGGGTTTCTTGTAGCGTTTGAAAATGCGCGCTTTCCTGCATCAGGGCGTCGATCACCGCGCAGCATTCGGCGTGTTGTTTATCCCGGCCGAGCAGATAGCTGTAGCCGTAGGTGCCGCTCGCCAGCTTGACGACTGCGCGAGTCAGCGTGGCGTCGCCGGTAAAGAAACGCTGGCCGGTGCCGCCCATGCGGGCCTGAACCTGCACCAGACCGATTTCCGGGGCTCGGATCAGCGTGTAATCAGCAGAGATACTCAGGCTGTTCCAGCGCTCAAGAAGCTCCTGCGGCTGGCTGTGTGACAGCACCGCCATCCATTCGCGGCGCCGTTCGGTGTTGAAATGGCTGGTGTCCATTTAGTGCTCCATGGTGAATTCAATCATGTCGGCGCGGGTCAGGCTGACGGAGTACTCCGCCGGGTTGGCCTCGCCTTCACGGTGGTTGAGGGTGCGTACGCAGAGCAGCGGCGCCATATTGGGAATTTCCAGCAGGCGGCTCTCTTTGGCCTGGGAACGGCGGGCGCTGATGCGGGTTTGGGCGCGGGTCAGGGCAATGCCTAACTCGGCCTGGAGAAAATCGTGCAGTGAGCCGTTGCTGAAAGTTTGCAGCGTCGGCCACCAGGTTTGTTCGGAAAAATAGTGGTCGATGATGCACACCGCTATACCGTTGACCCGGCGCAGGGTGCGTAGGTGAATAACGTTATCTCCCTCGGCCAGCCCCAGCGCATCCGCCACGTCCTGAGAGGCCGGGCGAATCACCGCCAGCAGGCGTTCGCTGGTCGGGTGGCTGCCCTGATCCAGCAGGTTTTGGCTAAAGCGAGCCTGCGCGTTAAGCGGGTAGTCAAACGGGCGCATCAGCACCAGCACGCCAATGCCCTGGCGGCGCTGCACCCAGCCTTTGTTGACCAGCTCGTCAATGGCGCGGCGGAGCGTGTGGCGGTTAACCTCGTAGTAGGCGGCAAGCTGGGTTTCAGCGGGCAGATAGTCGCCGCAGCGGTAGTTGTTCCGCAGCTCCTGTTCGAGCCGGGCGGCTATCTCCTGATAGCGGGTTGGATAACTGGTCGGATGTCTGGACAAGTGCATAACAGTCAAAGCCTCTCGAATCAGATAAAGCAAATACGCAGCGGCAGGGCTGTGCAGGGGGTTTGCTTGATGAGGTGAAGAGTCGTTTGCATCACGGGCCTCCTTCAAAAGTTGCCTCATGGTGCCGGGGAAAAGTGACGGTTTTGTTAATGATTGGTTTCTGTACGATGAAGAGTTGAAGTCTGCGGTTGGGGAGTCCGCAAGTTTGCCGGGGAATCAGTCAGTTGCCGCTTTTTGCCGACGTTGAGCAAAGAAAAGGGCGAGCAGGAAGGGGAAGAAGATAAAGGGGCAAGAATAGTGGGGTAATAAGTAGGGGAATTAATGGTGGGAATATCGAAGTAATATATTGTATATCGCGTTCGCGACTTCGTTTTTTAATAATTGTTTTATTTTTAAAATAATGAATGCGGGTCATGTTTTCTCATTCACATTCTCGACTGAGAATCATCCTGGGTCTTTTCTCGCTTTTAAATTAGGAATAAATTCTTTGGGGTGGAATAATTAATTAACATCAAAAAAATGAATAAATCAGGCGCTTTGATTTCCTTGGTTTTTTAAACATTAACAATAACACAGGGCCCGGAATTATGGGCCCTGTACGCAGCGTAAATGCGCGCTCTTTATCTTTCGACATTGACCATCCACGGAATGCCAAACTTATCCGTGAGTGAGCCATACCCTTTTGCCCAAAAAGTTTCACTCCATGGCATGGTGACGGTGCCGCCTGTTGAAAGCCCTTCAAACCAGCGTTTACCCTCTGCCGTATCGTGGCTTGCCAGGCAGAGTGAAAAGCCGCTGTGCTGCGGTTTGTCCCCGCTCATGCTGGCGTCGGTCATCATCAAATCATTGCCGGCCACCCGCAGACTGGCGTGCATGATGCTATCGTCAGAATAGGCAACTGCGCCGCTGCAGCCTTCGACATTCGTCGCTTCTTTGGGCATCTCACCGAAGGTAATTTTGAACGTCAGTTCGGCGCCCAACGCCTGCTGGTAAAAGGCGATAGCCTCGGCGCAGCGGCCGTTTAATGATATGTAGGGTCCTAAAGGCATAACCGAATCCTCTGTATTGAGAGTGCAGAAGAAGTGTAGATTGTGCAGGAGAGGTAAGCCAGGCGGGGCAGGCGGCTTGTCCACCTGCCGGGGAAAATTAGTTCTTTTTCACAAACTCAGATTTCAGCTTCATCGGGCCAAAACCGTCAATTTTACAATCAATATTGTGATCGCCTTCAACCAGACGGATATTCTTCACTTTTGTGCCGATTTTCAGCATTGAAGAGCTGCCTTTTACCTTCAGATCTTTAACAACGGTGACGCTGTCGCCGTCGGCAAGCAGATTGCCGTTGGCATCTTTTACCACTAATTGATCGCTTTCTTCGCCTGCGGCGGCCGGGTTCCATTCATAAGCGCACTCCGGGCAAATCAACATGCCGTTGTCTTCATAGGTGTATTCGGAATTGCACTTCGGGCAATGAGGGAGTTGCATTATCTGATCCTCAAGGTGAGATAAAGTAATGAAAAATAGCGACTTGGCAGTAAAAGCATGCTGAATCGCGGAAAAGTGCTCCGATTATACATCAAATCCCTACATTTGCAGGGATTATTACCACGAACCTCTGTCAGACGGACTTTCAGCAGTCCTGAAGCGCAAAAATCTTTTCATTCAGAGAAATAAGCACCAAATTTAACTTAAAGTTCAGGCTTTAATTGCCGTTAAATAAGGCTAATTTAACTTAGTTTCACTTCGCTTCGAGCAAGTTTGCCAGCATGGGCTGCTGCGCTATACCTGTTTGAAAAAATAAAAAAAAGCGTATTGCGCTGACACCTCCTGTCACTTGACAGGGGTATGGTTGGGCCTATGGATGTACCGATACAGAGGCAGGAACCGATGAGAATGAAAGGCGCGAAAGTAAAAGTTGCAGATCGACTGGCCGAAATCGTCTTAAGTCTTTATCAGGGGGAAACCCTTTCCGCTGATATTATCCGCCAGCGTTTTGATGTAGATATGCGAACTGCGTATCGTGATTTGAACCGGCTTGGTGCTATTCTGGAGGATGTCGGCGAGGGGAAAAAGCGTCTCTCTTCGCATTTAAAAGGACAGTTTAACGTAAACGACCTGTTACGCATTACCAAACGCGTAGGGCTTGCTGCGTTTTATCCGTGGTACGACATAAAGAGCCATAATCAATATATTGCCCTGCGGGCTATTCCAGATTTATTGGTAGTAGGGTATGAATATGAAAATAGCCCGCAGCGGAAAGCTATTTTTTATCCATTATTTGACGATCGGGATGATCCTGGTGGGGAAAGGGTGAAAACGGAGGTTCTGTTACAGGTTTCGGCGCAGGCGGCCGAACATTTTAAACAGCGCAAACTATTACCTTTTCAAAAAACTATCAGAGAGCTTGATAACGGAGATTTGCTTCTGGCAAGCCATATTGCTTCGCCTGAGCAATTGTTTCCGCTGGTGCAGTATTGGATACCGCATCTCACCATTATTTCCCCGCAGGTCTGGCAGAGCGACTTAAAAGCCAGGATTGCAGCATGGTGTAATGTTAATTAATAAATTATTTTCCTCACGTAATTATAAAAACCGGTATTGCCATGATTACAACTAAACGGTGGCGGAGATAAAACCGGGTAATTTGAGTTAAGGAAAGATTTTTTATGCACACACAAACTATTTTTGAACTGAGTCAGGAAGCCGAGCGGCTTTTGCAATTAGCGTTGCAAAACCTTAGCGCTTTAAAGGTCGCTCCGCTGGCTTTACAAAGCGAACAAAATAACGTTGTAGCGAACCCTGTGGCCTCTGTACATCCATTGAAATTTAGTCCACGTGGTATCGAACTGCAGAAAGATATGCTGCAAAACGAAAGACGTAAAATAACCCAGCATGAAATGGTACTGGCGATTGTTGGCACCATGAAAGCGGGAAAGTCCACCACCATCAATGCCATTGTGGGAACCGAAGTGTTGCCTAACCGCAATCGCCCGATGACGGCGTTACCGACGTTGATTCGCCATACGCCGGGGCAGCGCGAGCCGGTGCTGCATTTCCCATACGTTAAACCTATTGAAAGCCTGATGGGTGCGTTGCAGGAGAAGTTGCTGACCACCAATCGGGCAATGCTGGCGAGTAAGCTGGAAATAGACCGGGATATGGAGGCGCTTATCGCCCGTATCGCCGATGGCACCGGCTTTGAACGTCATTATCTTGGGGCTCAGCCCATTTTTCACTGCCTGAAGAGCCTGAACGACCTGGTGCGCTTATGTCGGGTTCTGGAGGTTGCATTTCCCTTTAAGGCCTACGCTGCCATTGAGCATGTACCGGTGATTGAGGTGGAGTTTGTGCACCTGGCGGGCCTTAACAATGGCCACGGGCAGCTAACGCTGCTGGATACCCCTGGGCCAAACGAAGCGGGGCAGCCGCATCTGCAAAAGATGCTCAGGGAGCAGCTGGCGCAAGCTTCCGCCGTGCTGGCCGTTATGGATTATACCCAGCTGAAATCTATTTCTGACGAAGAGGTCCGCGAGGCGGTGCTCGGGGTCAGTAAATCTGTTCCGCTTTATGCGCTGGTCAATAAATTCGATCAGAAGGATCGCAACAGCGACGATGAAAACCAGGTGAAGGCCATGATTGCCGGCACCCTGATGAAAGGGAGTATTGCACCGGACAACGTTTTCCCTGTGTCGAGCATGTGGGGCTATCTTGCTAATCGTGCTCGTTATGAGCTGACAACGCATGGCCGCCTGCCTGACCCGGAACAACGGCGCTGGGTGCAGGATTTTGCGGAAGCAGCATTGGGCAGACGCTGGCGCAGTGCAGATCTGGCCGATATTGAACATCTGCGCCATGCAGCCGACCTGCTATGGGAAGACTCGATGTTTGAATCGCCGATTGAGACTATTCTCCATGCGGCTCACGCCAATGCTTCGCTTTACACGCTGCGCGCGGCTTGCCACAAGTTACTGGATTATGCCGAAGGGGCAGAGCGCTATCTGAGTTTCCGCTGCCAGGGGCTGCAGGTGACCAACGACAGCCTGCAGGAGAATATTGAGCAGTTGGAGCAGGATATCCAACTGCTACAAACCTCCCGGCAGTCGGTTAGCGTGGTGATTCAGCAGCAGGTGAGCGATGCGCTCGCAGGCATCGGCTCCTTTATGCAGCGTTTTGAAGCCCAGATCCATGAAGACCTGGGAAGCTATTTCCGTGAAGGACGGCTGGATGAAGAGAAGCTGCATCCGCTTTACCCCCATGCATTAACGCGGAATGGCGATTTTGCACCGGGAAGCGCCAGGCTTATGGGAGAGGATGAAGTAACGGCCCGCACGCTGCTGCACAAGGTCCGCGCGTCCAGCGAAAGCATTTTATTTGCCGCCCAGGAGACATTAACCGGGGAACTCGGCGCTCTACTCAGCAACCTCGAAGCAGGGCTGGGCTACACGTTGCAGTCAGCGTTAAAACCCATCGAACAGCGGGTGAGCAACGGCCTGACGGTGGCCGGATTCCGTGCCCAGATTAGCCTGCCTGCGTTTCAGGCAAGCCAGCTTAGCTTTAACACCCAGCAGGCTTTTACCAACGTCATCGAAAACCAGGAGGTGTCGCTGTCGCAAATACAGCCGCACAGCGGTATGCGTGGCGTGCTGGCTCGCTGGTTGAACAGCGTGGACTGGGGCTGGGAAGATTATGCTGCCACGCACAGCCGCTATGTCATTGACCTGGAAAAGCTTCAGCAAAAGCTGCACAAGCATGTTGCTACGTTCCTGGCCCAGATAAACCAGGCCATTACGGCGCAAATTGATATCTCCGTTACGGCCGGGATGGCGACATTTTTTGCTGATTTTTCCAGCGCTCTGGACGCTATTCGCAGCAATTTGCAGCAAAGTCTCGCCGCAAGACAGCAGAACGAAACGGTGTTGTTGGCCCTCCAGAGCCAGCTGGAACAGAGTGTCAGAACGGCACGTTACATTCACGAGGATACCCGCCTGTTGCGCGATGATATCCAGACGCTTTTCTCAGCGGAGTAACAATGAGCGGTGTATTAATGGAAGGGCCGGTAAGAACCCTGAACTGTATCAGCGAAAAGTTTGCCGTCGATTTTGCGATGGGCATTGACGTTGCCCGCCAGCCGTGGCACAGCCAGCAAAGCAAAGCGTTCTACGAGCAGCTTATGGCGCTGTTTGTCAGCGGGACGAGGCGTTATTCCGGGCCGGCTGGTATGGCGCCGCAGGACGATCTGGAGGCGTCATTGGTGCGGCTCGGCGTACTGACAGCCGACCTGGCGAAAAGCTACCTGGCCAATAGTCAGATTAGCGAGAGAATTGCCCAGCTTGAACCCGTTTCTGCGCGTACCGCACACCACTCCACTGCGGCTCGTGAGAGGCTGCAGCTCCTGCGCCAGCAGCTCTCTCTGCGGTTAAATCGGATAGAGGCGGATCTGCAACGAATAGACCTTTTACGCCAGGGCACAGTGCACAGCGAACAGATTTTTTCCCGCTGGCGCAGCGGACACTATTTTTCTTTCTCTCCCGCGGCACGTTGTTATGTCGCGCTGGAAGAGCTGCGCTGGGGCACCTTCGGCGACGCGGTACGTTTAGGTACCGCGCAGCAGGCGGAGCAGCTGATTGAGCATGCGCGCGGCCTGGCCATCAGCCGCCTGGCGGAGGAAGTTAACGCTTCCCCGCGCACCCGCCACTATTTCCATGAATGGTTGACCACGCCGACCTCACCAGGCCTACTGGAACACAAAGATGCGCTGACCTGGCTCGGTGACGGCTGTGATATTGACCGTCAGCCGGTCAGCTACTCTGTCACTCAAAGCTGGCAGGGCGTGGCGTTGGGCATGCCCCGTATTTGCTCCGCTATGCGCCTCGGCAGCGCGCTGGTCGATGAAGTTTTTGGTTAGGTGACTGAACGTTCTCAGGGAAGAGATTGTTCCATCTCACCGGCATTCTCTTCCGAAGGCTGCCTCTTAGCGACAAATATCTTCCATGAAGGATCGACTAAAGTTCCGTTCACTTCCAGCGCTGTTTCACATGTCACCACAGAACTTGTGAACGACTCGGGGAAGTCACCGTCACTTCCCCGAGACCCCGGACTCCCGGCCAAATAAATCGACCGCTAAAGCGGCAGACCTCCGTTTTATCTCCCAGTCCTGGGTCGGCTGAGATGCGTTCCCGACGTCCGGACCCT
>NZ_DASYBS010000088.1:0-47172 GCF_036500665.1 Cedecea sp. | reverse complement strand
GGCCTAAGAGGCCGTCCAGTTGTTGAGGCGATTGTGTGCGAATTACCCATTTGGGCACAGGTTTTCCTGATGCCGGATAGATGTAAGCAACAACCCAAAACCAGAATCAGTGCTTGCAAAACGGAGGTAGTCCATAGATGTAAAAAGTGGCTTCAGAAATGCCCATCTTTCTGCACACTTCCTCCACTCTGGTGCCGGTTTCGGCCTGTTTCAGCGCAAATGCAATCTGTTCTTCGGTATAACGGGTCTTTTTCATGGCGATGAGCCTCTTTGTGAGATGAAAGAAAGACCAGATACTTCAGTTTAGACTGGCACTGTTTTCAGGGGGGAGATCACGTTAGCTCCCCTCTTCATTTGGGGCAAGAACAATAAGGTCAGATTCTTTCTGGCCTTTTTTATATTCAAGATCAAGAAATTAAATCCTAAATACTGCCAGCCTATTGCACTCCCCCGGAAGCCATACTTCCTATTAAGAATATTCGCCCGGAAAACTCTCCCCGATTGTGAATGAAATAATTAAATTACAGTATTTAGCGATCCAGTTATGTAACTTAGTTGGTTATTTAGTGATATGGCAAAGTATAAAAACCCAAACCAATCAATCGCACCAGTAAGAAATGATGGTTTTTTGATTCAACAAACACAAAAAAATCAGCACAAATCACCAAAATGATGCATTAGTAGCCGCCAGCATTGAAATTAAAAACTAAAAAAACCCCACATCAGACATTCCCCCTCTATAGACTACAAAAAATAATTACTATCAGTGCCGGGACGTAGTTGGATATTGCGTTCTATAAAAATAAATAGGCACAAGGAGAATAGTAATGGCTTATAAAAAATTAATGGTTTCATCAATGGTGGGTCTTTTCATGGCATCGACTGGTGCAATGGCAGCCGATCAGGGACAGGGACAAATTCGTTTCATTGGTAGCATTATTGAGTCCCCATGCTCTATTGACCCGGATAAAACGACTCAGGAAGTTAACTTCGGTCAGGTATCTTCAGCTTTTCTAAATAGCACAGGTGCTAAATCTGGTCCTGAAGAAGTCATCATTGAGCTGAAAGACTGTACGCTTTCAGGCAACGGCGATGATGACTCTGTAAAAGTAACCTTTAGCGGCCAGCAGGTGACTGACGAAACCTACCTGAATGTTTCCGGCGTTGATGGTGTTGGCGTGACCATGGTTGACTGGCAGAACACCGCCGTTAAATGGGGTGCAACACCGGCTAATGCTCACTCCATTACCGCAGGTAGAAATACCCTGAACTATAACGCTTACCTTGAGAAACTGCCTAATATATCAGCAATCACGACGGGTGATTTTGTCGCAATTACAAACTTCACTTTAGCATACGAGTAATAATAAGCATTCCCTGCATTGCAGGGAATGCCTTTTGAATAAATCCTAATGAAAAAAAACAATATCCTGGTCCTCTCTTTGGCATTCTTCTGCATTGACGCAAGTGCCGTGGAGTTCAATACCGATCTGTTAAATGCCAATGATAAGAATAATATTGATTTTTCAATGTTTTCCAATGCTGGATTTATCATGCCGGGCACTTATTCATTCGATATTTATTTAAATAAAAACATTCTGTCCGAAAGTACAGTAATTAAATTTATTACCGCAAAAGATAATACTGAAGCATGTATTACCAGAGAGCTTGTCGAAAAACTGGGGCTACGAAAAGAATATAGAGATCTGGTCTTAAGTCATCAGCTTGACGGTTGCTACAGCCTTGACGCGCTGAAAGGTGCCGTGGTTAAAGGCGATCTTTCCAAAGAATCGCTCTATATCTCCATCTCGCCTCAAATGCTTGAGTACCACGACGCAAACTGGCTACCGCAGGCTTACTGGGACAATGGCCTGAACGGGATGATTTTAGATTACAACATGAGCCTCAATACCGGGAAAAACCGCGGTAGCTCACAGTCTCAAACGACCAGCACAAACGGGACTCTCGGCTTCAACGCCGGTGCCTGGCGCTTCAGGGGCGACTACCAGGGAAACTATAGCCATTTAACTGGCCATCAAGGAAGCACCCAGCAAAATTTTGACTGGGACCGTTTTTACGCGTACCGGGCATTACCGGATATTCAGTCTGAATTGACGCTGGGTGAAAGTAATCTTACCTCAGATATTTTTGACTCATGGCGCTATAGCGGCGTGTCGCTGGCTAGCGACCAAAAGCAGCTCCCGCCAGCTTTGCGTGGCTACGCCCCGGAAGTCAACGGCATCGCCCGTACCAACGCAACCGTCACCGTGAGCCAGCAGGGGCGAGTGCTCTATGAGACGGTTGTCGCGGCAGGCCCATTCACTATTCAGGAACTGAGCACGTCTACGTCGGGCTTGCTGGATGTGGATATCAAAGAACAGGACGGGTCCACGCAGCATTACCAGGTCATGGCGTCGTCACTGCCCTACCTGACAAGGCCGGGGCAAACACAGTACAAACTGGCTTTAGGCAGGCCGGAAGATCGACGTCGCCATGTCAGCGGTGACCTGTTTGTGACCTCAGAAATGTCCCGGGGCCTGTCGGGAGAGTGGTCCGCATATGCGGGTGCCATACTCTCTGGATCTTATAAAAGTGCGGCACTTGGCGTAGCCAGAAGCTTAGGCGTTGCAGGTGTGGTATCCGCCGATGTTACACATGCAGAATCAACCTTCAAAAACAACAGCTACAAGGGCGAGTCATACCGACTTAAATATTATAAAAACTTTGAAGAGTTAAACAGCACGTTCACGGTTTCTGGGATTCAGTATTCGGACTCCGATTTTTTCAGCATGTCAGACTATATAAACAAAGAAAATGACTGGGATGACAGCCGTCGGGATCGTAGCCAGTACAGCGTGAGCCTAACGAAAAACTTCAGCGAACAAAAAATGTCGCTGAGCGCCAGTTTTTTGCACAAGACCTATTGGGCCGGGGGAAATAATGACAGCTACTCGTTAAACCTCAGCAAATATATTGATTTTCATGAATGGAAAAATATTACTTTTAGCCTGTCGGCCGTAAGAAACAACTATTACCGCAGCCAGGATGACATGGTGTACCTCAACCTGAGCATTCCACTGGGTAATGGCACAGTCAGCTATAGCAACAGTATATCGAAAAATAATATTAACCAGGTCGCCGGCTGGTACCAGCAGCTTCACAATGGCGATAGCTACCGCTTACAAACCGGCATCGACAAACCAAAGAATAATGGTGCCAAAAATCTATTAAACGGTTTCTATTACCACAATGGCTCACTGGCAAATATGTCAGCCAACATTAACTGGAAAGAAGACAATTATACCTCCGCAGGCCTGAACATAAACGGGGGGATTACAGCCACGACAAAAGGCATCGCCATGCACCCATCAGGTAACCGCGGATCAACGCGTGTGATGATCGACACCGATGGCATCGCCGATGTTCCGCTGGGAAAAAACCTGGTCACAAACGGCATGGGTATTGCCGTACAGGCCGGTGTTACCAGCTATTCACGAGTAAGAAGTGAGGTTGATGTCACCCGCTTACCTGAGGATATAGAAGTTATTGGCTCTCCAGTGGCAGAACAAGTTTTGACAAATGGCGCCATTGGTTTCAAGAAAATAAACGTGATTAAGGGGCTTAAGCTCGCCGCAACGCTGCGCCTCAAAGATGGCAACCCCGTGCCCTTTGGCGCGACCGTGCTGAACAAAAACGGTGTCGAATTGGGCATTGTGGGTGACAACGGACTGACCTGGCTATCAGGCATTAATACCCACCAGGCATTGACGGCAAAATGGAATGGGAACGCGCAGTGCAAAATCGCATTGCCGGAATATATCAACCCACAAAATATGTTACTTCTTCCGTGCGAAGAATAACCAAAGTGAATGAATAGATAATTTTTATGATGAAGAAAATCAACCTAAATACTTTTTTACTCCTCTTTATTATTGCCGTGATGAACTACCAGCAGGCGCGCGCGGCGATTGCCGTTGACCGAAATAGAGTGATATATCACGAAGGCGACAATAATTTGTCCATCCGCATAAGAAACGATAATCATACTCGCCCCTACCTGGCGAAGGCCTGGGTCGCGGATAAGCAAGATAACAGTGCATCAGTGCCGCTTATTGCCACACCGATGGTACAGCGCATTGAACCTGAAACTTACTCTTTTATTCGAGTAAGCCCAACAGCGTTGGAAAAAAATCTGCCGAAAGACAGAGAAAGTATGTACTACTTTAGCGTACTTGAAATTCCAACCGTCAGCTCAACAGAAAATGTTATGCAGTTGGCCCTACAAACTAAAGTTAAGCTATTTTATCGCCCGGAAGCACTCGAGGATGACGAAGTAAACTTCCACATGGACAAATTAACAATTCATAAAGTGGGCATTAATCGATATCAGTTGGCAAATGCCTCTGCTTTTTATCTCAACATCATTAGCTTCAATGACAAAAATGGAAAAAAAATAATAAAAGCCATAACACTGCCCCCGTTTAGCGAAGAGCTTGTCGATCTCAAAACAGAGACATTAGGGAAAATCTCCATTGTTAATGATTTTGGTTCAAAGATGCCGTTCAATTTACTTTGCAACAGCAATGAATGCCGCCCAGAGCTAAAAGAATAAGGGATAAGGGATACAAAATGAAATTTGTATATATCTTTATGTTGGTCATTTTAAATAGTGTTGTGTCTGATGCCAATGCAGCTTTATCGCTTGATCGTACAAGACTCATTATTAATGAAGAACAAAATGCAGTTTCGCTTCGGGTTACCAACAAAAGCGAATCAGACCCTTATCTTGCTCAGGGCTGGGTCGAGGACGCTGATGGCCAGCTGATTGACCAGTTTATGGTGGTGCCGCCGGTGCAAAGAATTGAAGCCGGTCAATACAGCATCTTCAGGCTCCAGCAGTTGGCGAAGGCGATGAACCTCCCTAAAGACCGCGAAAGCGTTTTTTACTTTAATCTGCGGGAAATTCCGCAAAAAAGTCACAAAGAAAACGTGCTTACCCTGGCTATTCAGACAAGGATAAAGGTCTTTTGGCGCCCAAAATCGCTGAAAGTCACAAAAGCGGATGATACCGTGCCCGGCATGAAGGCGGTCACCCTAGTCAAGTCCGCCCGTGGTTATGAAATTAATAATCCAACGTCTTACTACCTGTCGATTACCGGACTGGAGCTGAAAGAGAAGGTAAAAATACCACCGTTCATGGTGCCACCTAAAGGAAGCTACACGTTAAAACACCAAGGTAGTGAAGCTGTGGAAAAAATATTACTAACCGCAATAAATGATTATGGCAGCCCAAGAACGCTATCTTTTTCCTGCCGAAAAGATATATGCCAGATAGAAGATATCATTATACCAAAACGATAATCTGTATAAACGGACTTTATATGCGTAATAAATATTTGGCACTTATGGTGCTGCTTCCTTGCCTGCATGTTAGCTATGCTTTTTCTATTAACGCCATTGAAGGAACGACAACAGAAGTTATCGTTACGGGTGAAATTCTGGAAGATCCGCCTTGTGAAATAAACGGTGGTGATGAAAAAACAGTGTCATTTGGCCAGGTTAACCAATCGAAAATAGAAGCTGGTGAATATCTTAAAAACTTTAGCCTTGACGTCGTTTGCGAACCCAATGCCATTGCCAACGGACGCATATTCACGTTTACGCTGGGGGGTACCGTCGCAGATTTTGATACGGGCAACAAAACAATTATAAAGGTTAACGACGTTGATAATTTGGGTGTGAAACTATTTAAGGACGGCAAGGAACTGGCGTTAGATCATGCAGAAAATTTTGATGTTGCTTCTGGCGTTATTAATCTGGATGCGTTACTTGTAAAAAAGAAAGGTGAAACAGTCGACGCAGGTAATTTCTATGCAACGGCTGTGATCCAGATAGATATTCAATAAGGACCTCCATACAAACCCTGCCAACAGGAGGGCAGATCATGTCAATCATGATGGATGTTTTGACGACTAAAAATAACGACAGCATCTACAGAAAGATAATTGAATTCAGAATTCAACCGCTGGTTTCATTGCAAACAAACGAAATTGTCGCATGGGAAATCCTGAGCCGATTATCACCTGAAATTAGTGATATAGAAAAATTTTTCAATGAAATAACACCCGCTCAAAGCCTCGCGATTTTCTTTAGTCAGTTTCATGCGGCCAAATCCAGGTCTCTAAAAACCGGGCCTGCTCAATACTGGTTAAATTTACCGGTGGCGGTGATTGCTGACGAGTTTTCTATTGAGCAACTCAACACCTTAGCCCATGAAGGGTGCTTTGTTATCGAGGTCCAGGATCCTGAAAATATTAAAAAGCTGGATGTTTTATCCCGATTTAATTTTATCAAAGGGTTACGTCGCCTGAAAAAAACGGGATGGCCAGTTTACCTTGACGATGTTACGCCGGATTTAACCGCAGACATAGATTCTATTGGTTTGAAATTTAAGGGTATTAAAACATGTCGCACTGCCCTGCCTCGCACCAAAGCCGAGCTAAAGGCGTTTATAGGCTGGGTGTATTCTTTGCGATCGCATGGCTCAGTTATCGTTGCCGAAGGCATTGAAACCGAGGATATGCGCGATCTTGCTGTGCTTTCTGGCGCAGATTTAGGCCAGGGCTTTTTATGGCCAGAGAAAAGCCTGGCCCTCAGCACAACGGGGATCCAAAGCTATGCAGAACGTCTGGAGGAAGCAAGAAACCGACGAAAAGTTAACGGCATCAGAATTAGCATACCGGATAGAAATGAGGTTTGGGTACAGGGCATCCTGCTGCTGTTGACTGAAATTCTTCATAGCGAAGGCATGCTTCAAGACATTGTGCTGACTAATGAAGCGAATTCAGATCTCATATTCAGGGAGTCGTGGTGCGGGCTGCCGCCGATAAACTGCGACCGCTATCGGCATGACCCCGTGTACCGACAGAAGGCGACGCAGCGCAGAATGATTTTGGTGTATCCCAATAAAAACCAGCTGGATAATCGCCTGCACTGCCCTGCTATTTCGGCCTATATCACGCTAGAAGATACGGTACAGGAGCTTTATGCCAGCCTGCGCCGGCTGGTCATTGGCGGCAAGAATGGGCGCGCTAACAGAAACATCATAGACGGCTCAACGGGGTGTTCAATAATATGTAAAAATCAGAAGCTTAATGATAAGGAGCTTTATGTCATCACCAAAGTCAGCGAAGGAATGAAGTACTCAGATATCGCCAAAATTTTGCAAATCGGCCCCAAAATGGTGAGCAGCTATAAGCGTTCAGCGATGTGCAAGCTGGGGTTACAGAATAATGTCGATTTGCTTTCCTATTTCAACTGGCGAGCGATGTGATCTTTACCGGCCCCCTCATGGAACTTCGCAAATCAACTAAACCAATGTCAAAAAAACATTGTTAAACCTGATAAAAACAGAAAATGGCAGTCACTTTCTCTGTTTTATTATCTTATCACGACTTTTAATGTCGCAAGAAATTTCATTTTATTAATTCGCGAAATAACTGTGCGCACAATTATTTTCGTCCCATTTTCACTTTGTAAAACTTGCAGAGAAAATATTTCAGCAGTAACGTTATCCACATCGGATGACTTACATGACTGCCATTTAAATATAGCCTTCATGGAGAATAAAATAGTCTATGTACAATCTATTCAGCCGAGATTTTTACCGATTTTTTATTGGCATTGGTATGGCCGTAATTTTCTCAGTGGTACCAGATGTTAGTTACGCATTCAAATGGCCGGTGGTATTAGATGTCACCGTGGATCTTACTGGGCCAGGCACCGCAACCTATACCGGAAACTGGACGATGATTGATATCGATGACAGCCTGGACGCTTATGCTCCAGGATATACGGGCATAATACATCGGCACGAAACAAGTAAAGGTGAAGTTCAGATAGGGTCAATGGACCCGTCGACTAAACTTCACCTTCTTAGACCTGAGTGCCCTAATTCTTTAATTACGTTCAGCTGCATTGGCAAAAAATGGATTGAGCAAAATGGTGAGTCTGGCACATACACTGTTTATCATGACGGGGACCACAATGGCAGCGAATGTATTGGTATCGCGGCCACGGCTAATGACTACAGTTCAATGTGGAATTCAAGAGTTTACCCTGCAACGGCTGCTACCCAGTGTATTGGCACACCACCAGTAAACCAATACTGTGCTCTGAGCCAGGATAAGATTGAATTTTATTATGGTTCATTAACTGTGAAGCAAGCACCAGGAGCAATACAGTCGAAGGATATTAATGTCGAGTGTACCGATGCTATTCCATATACGTTAAGACTTAGAGGCAATGATAAAATACCGCTTGATAATGGCATGCATGCTGAATTAACAACGGATAATGGCACATTATTAGGAGAAACATTATCCGGCCAGCAGGGCCTAAACATTATTAAATTAACCAGTGAGCTAAAGGGAACACCAAATAGAATCGGGTCTTTTAATGGTTCGGGAGTTCTCTTTGTTTCTTATCCATAGGTAAGGAGAATTAAGATGGCATTTTTAGTCGGCATTTCAACTGAAAATAAGACCTGGTGTAATACCTGGTCAGGCATTCCTTTTGGAGTGACCGCACGTGTTGTGGACGACGCGACACTTCTCCCACAGCGTGAGCAAATTGTTCGCTTTGAGCTTCCTGCCGGGAGTGGGAGCTGGATGGAGAACGACGCCAGCACTATTGAGCTGATGACCAATTATAACGGGGAAGTTTCCGCCGAGATTAAGATTGCAACCACCGCACCACAGAAACTTGCCATTACTGCGTCAGTTGTTAAAGATGATGGTACGCTTGGCGCAACATACACCTCTACTGTTGTCATCGTCGCACCCACCGTTAAAGCCCCTGACTACCCGATTGCCAGTGGCGATCAAAATAAAATTACCGAAGACGATGTGGCCGCGGGCGTCTACGCTATTCTCGTCATTGACAATCCGAATGTGGCAGATCTGGTCACATTCCATTTCGGTGTAAATCCCCTGATCAGGCATTCAGAAAACAACACCACTGAAAACATTCTGCCGATTGCCGTTCCTGACGAATATATGACAACCGGTGCGCATGATACGGGTTACTACATTGTCGACTCGGCGGGTAATCCTCAATTCTCGCACGTTACTACGGTGAACGTTCAGCGCGACAGCACTTCCTCTACTATTGTTGACCTTCCAGCATTTGAGATTGCTAACGCAGAAAACGATATTATCAATATCGCCTCGGCCACTCTCGGCGTAGTCATTACCCTTAATGGCGACTACAACGGTGAGATTGTGAATGTCGCAGCTAAAGAAAATACCTATTGTAATATTTATTGGAAATCCTATATCGGCAAGGAAGAAGTTCCTGCTGCCAGCACCGTTTTCACCTTCCTTGTTGATGCTGAAGGGAGGCTAAATCCAGTTGTGCTCGACGACACCTATGACGGCGGAACCGATGCGCTGCGTGATTTATTCTACGCGCTGGGTGAAGGTATCCTTAAAATCTCCTACGAGATGGTTATGGAAATCGACAATAAACTCCACGCCTCCAAAGAACAAACCTATTACGTTGACGTTGTACCACCAGGCCGCAAATAAATTTTAATGCCCCATATATCGGCAGTGAATGCTGCCGATAATCAGATTACCTGGGAGAAAAAAATGCGGACCAGCAGAGACTTGCGTGCCCCTTTAGTGCCGCAAATGAATGACAACGGTATTATCGATAATAACGACCTGGGCAGCGGCAATATTTATGTGTTTATCCCGCCCTACAGCAACATGGCGATTGGCGATCTTATTATTCTGGACTTTGGGAAACTGGTTTCCCTCACTGAAGTTGTCAGTGATGCAAATCTAGGTCAGAACATAGAATTTCATATCCCGGAAGCTAATGTTCCTGACGGCATTTATACCGTGAGTTATACGGCAATCGATTTATCAAGCAACCCCACTTCTTCGGCCAAAGCGCTGGCCATCGTCAGCCGGGACGGTACCAGAACGCTGGAAAAACCGGTGTTTATTGACGCGGTGAACGACACGGTTTCCCTCGACAGCGTAAAGCTAAACCAGGGCACACGGATTCAGGTACCGCCTTATCAGGGCATTGAGGCTGGAGACCGGGTAGAGCTGAATTACCTGGTTTACGATACCGGAGATGAAATTATTCCGGAGGCTAGCGTCAGCGAAACGCACACCGTCGTCTCAGCTGACCTGACAACGGGTTACCAGACGCTTATCCCGGAATCAAAAATCTTCTTACCAGACAGCGCCAGAGCCGTCGCCTTCTACAGAATCACCAGAATCTCCGACGGCACAAACGCCCTCTCTTTCGATGCCAACGTCACGCTGAACGGCATTGTAGAATTCCTCGAAAATCCGCATTTTACCGATGCCCTTAGCGGCTGGTTAACCCAGTATGACGTTGCTAATGGTATTCGTGTTCATATTAATGCCTATAGCAATATGGCGGTCGGCGATCTCATCACGCTGATATGGCGCGGATTTAACACCGGGAATGAAGCTGTACCCGATGCAGATGGTCGGGTTGAGTATCGGGTATCCTCTGCCGACATTGCCCATAACATCATCCATATTACGCTGTCATCTTTTGTCGCTGAAGCCATCGATTCAGGCAAAATCGATATCTATTACCGGGTAAAAAGCGCGAGCAATCCTTATCGGGTTTCACATGCCAAAATAGCGTTCATTAATATGTCCGCAGAGCGCACGCTGCCGGCTCCTACGTTCCCTCAGGCCAGTAATGGCACAATTAAGCTGGGTGATATCCATTCCGACAACGGTATCGTCGTCGAGATCGCTTATCCCTCAATAGCCATTGGTGACCGCGTTATCGTCGTTATGCGGGGTGAAGATAAGCAAGGTGTGGAAGTCCCGGATAGCAACTCGCCTTATGAGCTTATTGTTGATAATGCCGGTAGCCAAAATATCACCGTTTCTGCCGCCTATGCCGACGCGGTAGGGGCTGAAGGCACGCTATATGCTACCTACATGGTAACGACCACGGCGGGATCCCAGTATTTATCCACCGCCGGAAGCGCACTGCTGGCCGAAGGCATTACCACGGATTTTAAATTTAAGGGCACCAGCGGCTCACCGGTGGATGATTACAGCGCCGTTCATGTATCACCCTGCAACTATGGCTTTATTCAGGCTCCGGCCGGAGACGTCATTAACGTCAGCTGCCAGACCGGCGCCACCATCCTGGAAAGCAACGCTACCGACTATACGTTCACCATGGACGCGACTGGCGTACAGCGTTTTAGAGTGAAATCGGTTGTACTGGGCGATGTTGCTATTTCCATCAGCAACGCCAACACGCCGACGAACGTTATCACCGGGGTGCTGACCTTCGAAAACTATCGACTGGGGAATGGCATTGTGAATGCCATAGCCAATACCACCAATGCCCTACCTGATGGCGTGTCACCGTGCAGTATTTATCTTTATATTGAAGAGAAAGCCAGACTGACTATATCCACTATCAGGGTTGCCGTTCCCACGCCGCTTTGGGTCAGTGGGCATAAAATTGGTGAAACTGTTGATATTACCTTAAACGCTGACGGCTCTGCCCAAATAGATATTCTTAGCAATACGGCAGTTTCAGCCGCGGGAGTCATTATTACCTCGCCACAAAGCACGGAGGTTAACCAGACGGTCAGTCTTTCATTTAGTAACTTTTAATTTTAATTTTAATTATTCATGAATACGTTTATTCAGAGATAAGCGTGTACTGAATACGGCCACCTTTTGATATTAATCAGGAGCCAATACATGACCAAAGATAAATTAGCCGTGGTGGATTTCACCTTAACCTCTACCACAGGTGCAGCGGCCAACAATACCGATACCAACGATATTACGGCAACGCTGATTGCTGATGGGGATCATCAATACGGCATTGATATTCTATTTAGCATAACAGAGCCGAGGGCAGCATTTAGCAATAATGCTCAGACCATCACGGCCACAACCGACGCCCTGGGTAAATGCACGGTGCAACTGCATAGCCTGGCCGAAGGGAAAATTAAAGTTTCAGGAATATGTTCTTTCGCAGGAGAAAGTCAAATGACAGAAGTAGAAAGTGAATTTGGTGCCCAGGTGGATACCATGGTACTCACCGCCACGGTTCAGACTGATAACGCCCGGGCGGACGGCCAGACCGCAAACCGTATTGTCTATAGCGTGATGCAGGGCACAGCGCCCGCTGTTGGTCAGTTTCTGACCTTTGACGTCATCAGTTCGTCCGGTAATGCGAAGTTGTCAGCGTCCTTTGGGCAGACGGACAGCAGCGGCAACTTTATTCTCGATATCACCAATACCACGGCAGAATCGGTGCTGGTCACCGCGAAATCCGCAACGGATGATTTCCCCTCCATCGCCAAGCAAGTGACTTTCGTCCCCGTTGCCACATCCTATACGCTCGAATCCCTGATCATGGTGAATGGCATGCAGGCCGACGGCGTGAGCGAGAATAAAATTTTATTCATCCTCAAAAACTCGCTCGGAAGCACAGTGCCACAGAAACTGCTGCAGTTTATTCCGAGCACCAACTTATCCCTGCACGATTCCATCATTGAAACCGATGCAAGCGGCAGCGTGACGCTCAGCTGCACCAGCCTGCAGGAAGGCGTCTACAGCTTAACCGCCGTTGTTTATGGTGAAGACGTCGAGCACCGCGTGGCCAACATCACCTTTGTTAAGGCCGATGAGCTCGATGCACTAACCGGGATTGTATTAAAAAATAATGCCACCGCCGACGGGGAAGACTACTGCGAGATTCAGTATCGCCTGACCAAAAAAACACAGGATGTGGTGGCCAATCAGCAAATTGAGATTGAACTTAACAGTGTGACCGCCTATGCCTCAGCTCACACCCTGACTACGGATTACGCTGGTATTGCCACCGTGAAGGTTTTTGATACCGAAGCCGAAGACGTTGTGGTCAGTGCTTATACCAAAAATCAGGATATCAGTGCACGGACGAAAATCACCTTTGGTCCTGATGAACCAGAGCAGCCAGAGAGTATAACCTTTACCGGTACATTCACTCCAGGCACCCATGGTATCGATGAAATGATTCCTGTTGGTGCCTATAATTTTGTCGCAGGGCGTATGTACCAATTTATTGCTGATAATACTTACCACGATTATTGCAATTATGGAGACGGCATATATGTTAATGGTAGCTGTGTTTCATACTCCAACGGCCAGCCTGATATAGGTGCAGGATTCGCATCCACACACTATTTTTATGGCGAGGGAACGTTCTTCTGTGTTCGCCCCGGGACTAAAGCTTACTTCAGAAATTATGTTTACAGAAGTTCTTACTCCTATAGTTACAGCTTAACAATTAACAGCTGGAAAATTTAATTCTGGCATCCACATGCCGGTGATTCCGGCATGTATTTCTAATTTATTATTTGGAGATCGGGTAATGAGCGAAAATAACGTTCGTGCTACTAACTTTTATATCCATTCAAATGATGTCGCAACGGCTAATAATGTCGACACCAATACAATTACCGCCACGCTGCGCGATGACGCAACGCCAGTTCCTGGTGTTTCCGTCAACTTTATTGTCACCGCTGAAGGTGCGACATTTTCAAACGGCAGACAGGATATTTCAGCCATCACAAATGACGACGGAATTTGCAACGTCGAGTTAAAAAGTGAAGTCGCGGGCCACATTCTGGTTAAAGCCGTTTGCTACCACGGTGATTTTATTTCCACCCAAATCGAAAGCGTGTTTGAAGAGGCTGTGGAAGGTCAGGAAACGTTAACGGCAACCGTGCTGGATGATAACACGGCCGCTGCTGACGGGCTGGATAAAATCGTCGTTGTCTATTCGCTGAAAAACGGCACCGCCCCCATTTCAGGCCAGTATATTTTTGTCAACGTTTCTGGCGGTGCGACGGCCACCCCAACCACCCTCATTACAGATGACTTCGGCACTGCGTCCATCAATATTACCAACGCATTTGCCGAGACAGTGACCGTTGAAGCAGAGGCGGTATTAATTGGCGTAAAAGCTAAACCGGTTGAACTCATCTTCGAAGCCGTGCTGCCTCCTTACACCATCACCGGCAATATTGTGTCTAACAACGCCTTCGCCGATGGTACCAGCTCCAATACCGTGCTGTTTAAGGTCACGGACACCAAAACGGGCGCGCCGGCAATGCATCAGGTCTTAGACTGCATTGCTAGCCATAATCTATCGCTGCCTGACGGCCAGTACCACCAGACAGATTTAAACGGTGAAGTCACCGTCAACTGTACCGCCCTCGTGCCGGCGGGCGATTACAGTATCGAAGCACTGCTCTATTCAAACAGCGATGTCACCTGTCTTGTCGAGGGGATCTCTTTTGCAAAACCGGAATATATTAAGGATTTAATCGGTATTGTTGTCAGAGATAATGCCGAGGCCACCGTGGGGAAAGGTGATTATTGCCAGATTCAGTACAGCCTGACCAAAGCCAACTCTCTGGATGCCGCTGAAGGGCATAATATTTATATTAAAGTGAACAGCGGCAATGTCACCGTCTCGGAAAACAAACTGACCACCGACTCAAATGGACTTGCCTCGTTAAAAGTCTACAACGCCGTCGCTGAAAGCGTAACGGTAACGGCCACAACAGATTTTGAGGATATCAGCGAGGAAACCGTCGTTAACTTCAGAAAACCTGTTTCGGTCACCTCTGGCACAATCACCAGTGACACCTTCTGCAGCCTTGATATGTTTACCGGCAGTCAGTATGACTTTATTACCGGCCACTCTTATCAATTTATGCTCAGTACCAAAGAAGCGGGCGATGTTAAAAAACAGGTGTGCCAGGACGGGTATAACATCATCAAAACATCGCAGTCGTGCCAGATTATTTCTGACCCGCACTATGCGAAGTTTGCTGACTTTAACTACGACGGGGCTATTGCAAAATGTACCCACGGCGGGGTTGATACCGCGACAAATGTTTACTATCAGATTGGGGATTATTCTTCACTGACCTACACCCTGATCATTATTGATTTAGGCGTTAATTAATTTTTCTCGAGAGCAAGGCCGCGGCTTTAAACCCGCCGTGGCCTTTTTAAAACTCACTAGTGGTTCCCAATAGCGAAAATACAGGACTTTAAGATGGATGATATCATCATTCTTAAGTCGACCGTTCAGGGCAACAACGCGGTCGCGGATGGCAAAAAAGAAAACACCATTATTTATCATTTGACGAGAAACGGTGTGCCTTACGCCGATGAATATCTTAAATTCTCAGCGGTCAGTTCAGCGGGTCACGCGGTATTATCTTCAGCGTTTGGCCAGACGGATGCAGGCGGTAATTTTGTCCTGAATGTGACCAATACCGAGGCAGAGAAAGTAATGATCTCCGCCTCTCCGGCCATTGATGGCCTTTTTCAGGGCGCTGTTGACACCCTGGTATTCAGCAATGTCGAAGCTTCTTATCATTTAGAAAGTACTCTGATCGAAAACAACGCCGCCGCGGATGGCATCAGCCAAAACAAGGTATCCATTAAAGTTTTGGATTCACTCGGAAATCCGGTTCAGGATAAATTGCTGCAGTTTTTGCCGAGCACGAATTTGACGCTGACAGACAGATTTCTGTTAACGGATGCCACAGGTAAAGCAGTAGTCAGCTGTACAGCCCGGTCTGAGGGTGATTTCTTTATCTCCGTCGAGATCTATGGTGAGAAAGACGTGCTCATCGTCAACGGAATTTCATTTTCTAAAGCCGATGAGCTTAATGCCTTAACCAGCCATATCATCGGAGATAAGGTGGATGCTGATGGTAAAGCCTACTGCGAGATACTCTATATCCTGACGAAAAAGAGTGCTCATAATGTAAATGAACAAAAAGAGATCTCGATTGTTCTGCAAAGCGTGACCGCCTTCCCCTCCAGACGAACCCTCACCACCGATGATTCTGGTACCGCTACGTTATATGTTTACAACACTGTCGCAGAGCCTGTTATCGTCAGCGCATACACCGACGACGACAATATTGTTTCCAGAACAAAAGTGCATTTTGTAACAGCGGCTTAATTTTTCTAAGTCCATAGAAATGAGGTAATGAAACATGCAATCCATCGGCTACACACCCATTCAGGAAAGAGCCAATGTCGGCACTCAGGAAATAAACTGCATCGATTTTTGCGTAAAAGAGGGCGATACGCCGGTGGGTGGGTTAACGCTGTCATTCCTGTGCAACGGGCACGCCAGACTATCGCATACAACGCAGGTTACCGATAAACAGGGTATCGCAAGAGTTTATCTTGCAAGTGAGACCAAAGAGGATGTAAGCATTAAAGCGTTTTACTACGACCGGGGCGAACTCAACTTCCAGTATGCAATCGTTAATTTTATTTAACCTCGTACGCCACATTGTAGCTTATTAATTATATTACTCTGGAATAATAGATTTCAGAGTTATTCTTTTACGGCTTATACATCGTCTCTCGAAAGCTTACTCCAGCCAGATGCCGCTCCAGTCAGTAAAATATTTACTTTCAATGTTGATACGTTGCCGTTAGTACACCCCAAACACAGCGCAGAAAAAACCAAGCTTTCCTGGCCTACACCCTCTTGCAACGCCACCTAACGGAATAATCTGACTCTATTTTTCATGAATGTTAACTACGTTTCTGATATGTACCAACAATCCTGTAAAAGAGTTAATAAAACCGTGGGCATAACCAAATATTTTATCACCATAAATTTGTGTCTGATATAAAAACAGAAAATATTACGCAGTACTTATAATTATAATTTCACATATGGTATCTTGTGATAAAATCAACCTGTACTTTAAGACAGGTTCACTCAGATGGAAAGATTCCGTAGTACCGAAACGGACGAGCATATCAGTCGCCCTTGCTCTGTAAAACTGATGAAAGAAATTTATGACACAATTGTTAATAATGGCGAGGTCACGACAAGAGAGATCTCCAATAATTGCAATGTTTCAATATACATAGCCAGAAACTGGTTACTGAAGTTAGAAGAAAAAGGCATGATTCAGTGCTCAAAATCAAAAATGAAAAAATTTGTCTGGATGCAAAACAATCGCCGGACCTAACAAATAATTCATTTAAAAAATCATAAAAACTATTATACAGATGATGCCTCACCGATCATTTGCGGTAGAGTATTGATAAATATCAATAGTAGTAATGAGCCATGTAACTTACAGGTAATTCCTATTTAAATTTTACCGTGAACGCTAATGCCATCTTTTTTCGAAGCAAATCTATTGCCTATGACGGTATATCTATTGCTATTTTGACCCATTCTTTTTGTCAACGCAGAGGGTGCTTGTCCGGCGTACGGATGACGCCAATAAAAAAGCCGCCCAAGCGGCTTTTTACACGCGGCCATAATGACTAAATCAGCGCCTTTCTTAGCAACCCTTCCAATACCTTCAGCGGTGATAGCTGCGGATTTTGCATTGAATCCACCGGCAGCAAGAACGTCTGCTCCAGCATAAACTGCCCGCCCATTGCGGCGTGAGGCGTCTGGTCTGAGAAACAAATCCAGCTGCTGCCCGGCGGGAAGTCGATGGCGACCTGCGGCCCCTGCTTCTGGTAGTCCGCATCGGCCTTCATGGCGTCGTGCATCTGCAGCATCAGGTGGTCGTAATGGCTGCGGCGACTTTTAGTGATGCCGACGGCGTTCTGTAGCCAACTGCTGAACGGAGAATAGCTTTTTAAACGTGGCAGGAAGCGCTCTGCCAGCGTGGGGAAGGCTTCTCCGACGCGCCAGCTACGGCTTTCACCGGCCGGATTGATGTTGGTGAAAATGCGCAGAATACGCTCACCATAGTTGGGGCGGGACGGGAAGGCGTCCACGTGCAGGCGGCTGTCGTCTTTACGCCAGGAGGTGTTCTGCGTCCACTGCTTAACCGGGTGCAGGCGTAGGCTGTTGGTCGGCGTGTGCAGCACCTGCTGGTATTCAGGCAGGAGGGTGGCAATAAGCTGCTGGCAGGATTCGTAATGGCGTTTAAGCAGCGCACGAACCTCTGGCTCCTGCTCAGCGACCGCAACGCCGGTCAGTTTATCTTTCAGTGGCTGATAGCTGATGTTCTTACGTTTAGGGTCAACCACTGCCGGGTTCAGCAGCGCCCTTTCCTGTTCGGTGAGCGTGAACGCCAGCTGCGGCAGAAAGATAACTTTGCCCTGCTCCAGGTCGCTAACAACGGATTCTGCGGCTGTGTTTCCCCACTGAGAAAGGGGATGTGTCAGGGTTGCAGTATCAAGAGAGATGTTTAAATCTGACATATCATTGTCCTTGCCAAATATCCGGATGGTGTATTTAACAGATGATTTTCCGGAACATTTTATTTTTAGAAAGACGAATAGGATGAAGGCGCCGAAAGATGGCGAATTCATACCAGAAAGGAGTTGGTGCCAGTATAGTAAGAATGTAAATCAAAAGTTAAACAAAACCTAAACACCGCATTCAGTGCTAAATTAAAACGCACAAAATCATAAAGTAACGCTCGGTGAACATTTCACAAATACCCTCCCATTTTGCAGCAGTAGCCCCCAGTTAAATAATGCCGCTTAAACAGGCCGCTATTTTTATTTCCACTCGCTTCGTAACAACCCGTAGGCATATTCATCACCCCATTCACCTTTAAAGAAAATATTCTGGCGGAAGTGTGCTTCGCGACGAAAACCCAGCTTTTCCAGCAGGCCAGCCGCGGCCTCGTTTCTGGCATCCACCGTCGCCACCAGGCGGTGCTTGTCGAAGGTGGTAAACAGCAGCTCAATCACTCCACTAAGAGATTCGAAAGCAAACCCCTGCCGTTGATGGCGCTCATCGAAGGTCATGCCTAATTCAGCCTGCTGGCCATCATCAAAAAAGTGAACGGCCACGTCTCCCAGCAAACGCTGGTCTTCACTGCGCACGACCGCAACCTGGAACCAGCTTTCATCGGTATTAAATTCCAGCGGCGCTTGCTGGAGATAAAAAGCATCGGCATCGGCCGCGCTATAGTTGTCCCAGCTTTGGTAGCGAGCGACTTCAGGTTGATTGCGGTATTGAATAAATACGGGCAAATCTGCGCGAGTAAATTTTCGCAGCGTCAGGCGCGGGGTGGTCAGTAACGATTCCATAAGTCATTCCTCGTGAGTGTTCTACAGCAACAGTGTCGGCATGCAGGATAACAGCTTTAAATTTTTAACATATTACGCCGCATGCTCAGGCGCCCAGGAACCTTCAGGTCGCAAAAAAAGATAGTGAAATGAATATGCTACGCCCATTTCTATTTAAATAAGCGGATAACCGTGAGTCCGCTTACATTTTAAAACTCAGCGCCCCAGCCTTAAGTTAAATTTTCTCAATAAATACATATGAATAGTTATGATATATCCCTGTAACAAAAAGCTACAAATTTAATTTTCTTTAAAATCAAACGATTCATCGCTCAAATATTCACCAATGGAAAATAATCTTTCCTCTGCCTGAAAACAGACCATAAAATACGCTCCGTTTTGCCTGGCAAGACAACCTAATAATAACTTTCAACAACATAATTTATCGCGCAACAATAACCCTTTACGGCCACCGACCTGTCCGTACAGGTTTATTTTTTGCAACACCAAACCAATGTTATAGAAAACAGAACGATACATCATGCACAAGCAAAAATACCTGCCTGCGGCTGCCGCATTGCTGTTTAGCCCGGCGCTTCTCGCTTCAACCAGCTTCAATTTTTCACCCGATGCAGTCACCACCAATATTTCCACCGGCGTTCTCAACGGAGAATCTAAAGAGCTCGTTTATAATCAACACGATGGCAGTAAATTAAGTGAACTGAAATGGAAAATTAAAAATACACCTATTATTAAAGGCGGTATTAGCTGGGATGCACAGCGCTACATCACCCTCAACGCTAACGGCTGGACAACCTTCGCCTCACGCAGGTCGCACATGTCAGACTATGACTGGCAAACGCCGGGCCAAAGCCACTGGAGCGACAAATCCACCCACCCGGATACCCGTCTGAATTACGCCAATCAGTTCGATCTCAACCTGACCGGCTGGCTGTTAAAGGAACCGGCTTATAACCTCGGCATCGTCACCGGCTACCAGGAAACACGCTATAGCTGGACCGCCAGAGGCGGCTCATACAATTATTTCAACGGCGCGCTTGTGGGTGAATTTCCTGCCGGGAAACCGGGTATTGGCTACAGCCAGAAATTTAGCCTGCCGTATGTTGGCCTGACCGGAAGCTACCGCTATCAGGATTTTGATTTAGCAGCCCAGTTCAAATTTAGCCCGTGGGTAAATGCGCGTGATAATGACGAACATTATATGCGCCAGCTGAGTTTTAGCGAAAAAGGCAGTCATTCTGATTATTATGCCGCTACCCTTTCTGCCGGGTATTACGTGACGCCAAATACACGACTCTATACAGAATTAACCTGGACACGCTTCGCCGAAGCGAAGGCCTCGACAAAAACGCGTGATAATAAAACCGGGGAAACCTGGTCTCAGGGGGGGAATGCTGCGGGTCTGAGCAACGACAGCTATACCTACGGGGTGGGGATCCAATATCGCTTTTAATTTTTATTAAGGATCTGCCAGCACGCAGATCCTTTTTCTTATCTGAGAAAGCTAAATAGCCACGGTCTCTTTTCTTGAAGGCGGCGTGAGGCGAGTTCACTGGGCGTTTAGCATTAACCCTGCCAGATCTGGCAGGGTTAAGAGGCGAACGAATTACGGGGTAATTAAATTATTTACAGCTGTTATCATTGGCTTTCTCGACACGCCATACGCCATACAGTCCACCTGTACCTGGCTCTTCCTGATTAGGATTGACGTACCACTGGTTTTGCCAAATCTTGCCGTTATGAGAAACTTTAGTACATTGAGTCGGGTAGGCAATGCTGGCGTTATATGCAGGAACATTAGCCGGTAGTTCACCGTTGCCAAACACTTTCAACTCTGCTCTGCCGGTGGCAGACCGTTCGCCGGTATCATGCTCAGCCATCACTTTAACCTGGTAATCACCGCCAGCCAGGCCTCCCTTCACGCTACCATTTTGATCGATGCCGGAAACTGCGTGACCACCTCTGAGCAAGGACCAGGTATATTTCACCTGGCCGTTGCCATTATCGAAGTTTGCTTTTGCAGTGAACTTGCCTTCCTTATCGGCAGCAAGGCTCGTCGGGCCAGTCAGCGTCACATGAGGAGCAATGACATTTACCTTCAGGGTTGCTTTACCAGAAGCACCTTTCGGGTTGGTTCCGATTAACTCAAACGTGGCAGAAGCGCCTGCATTTACGCCACCGGGTACCCGGATTTGCGTTTTGGCCTGATTATTCGGGCTGGCCGTAATACGTGTGTCACCTGCCACATGCTTCCACTTCCAGGCTGTGCCTGTTTTATCGCTGCTGCCAATCACCGGGTATCCGAAGGCCGTGGTGTTAGTGGCGATAGGTTCGATATTATAGCGATCGAGAGATACTGTCGGCGCGTCAGAATGACTCACGATTTCAATCGCGTAGCCATAATTTTTATCACTGACAAAAACCTGGTTGTGGCGCGGGAGAAATTCATTAAAGGTAATATTACCCCCTTCGTCTTTCTGGCCAATTTGCAGGAAGTTGCTGTGATCGCGGTTAAGCAATTTTCCGAGTTCTATCACCCACTTATGATTATTAATATTCTGGGCAGTTATCTCATAATACACGTCTACGATATTATCGCCGCGAGTACCTCCCATCAGACGAAAGCGCACCTTCTCACCTACTGCCGGATTGGATGCGGTTGTAATAAAATCGCCTTTATGGATCCAGCCATTTTCTGTGCTTTCATCCTCTTCACCACCCCCTTCAGGGATCTCAGAACCGTCACGAGACTTTATATTAACGTCGCTGCAGTTGTAGAAGCCTTCATTGCCTGAGTCAATGCGCTGCCAGCGAGTAAATATGATGGCCTTGCCAGTACGATCCTCTGGAATAGTAACGTTGACGGTGTGACGGATACTGGTGTCGCCATCCGCGATATCAAATTTTTTCAGTAATTCCACATCATTCCAACCCAACGCTTTCTTGGTGGGATCAACGTTTTTCTTGTTGATGTAAAACTCAATAAACGATGGAGCGTGAGCTTTAGTATAGAAATACGTCATACCAACGTTGCCATGCTGATCGGGTTGAATAGTGGTTGCGGTCCAGTCCGCTCGAGGCTGGTTAAACCCTACAAACCCAGGATTATTACCGCTGCATAGCATGCCATCCGGCACACCTTTTTTTGCCTGCTCAACGCCGTGCGGCGCAACGGCAAAACCGGTAAAACCACTCCAGTTATCAAAAGGTGCCTGCGCGGCCGGGCTGTTGTCCAGTGCAGCTTTACACGCTTTACTCAGGGCATTGGGATTCCCCCAGTGTTTGCCCTCGCTGAAGCACTCCCACTGGCGTGCTTTTGGATTTTCCATTGCCCCATGGCCAAAGGCCGGTCCAGCTAAAGAAGATAGCGTTAAGCTACCAATGATGACGGAAAGTATTTTTTTCTGATACGCAATCATGGACATTAACCATTATTTAATATTTTGTAATAGAATGACACAATATATAATGGCGTGCCGAAAACATATCAGACTGGAGAGAAACATTATAAGAAACGTCTATTTTTGATGAGTGTTGTCATTTCAGAGAGGTAAGGGTTACTATAATTTTCCTAAATTACGAAAATTTCACCCAGGCTCCTGGTGGTGAAATTCTGCGCAATAAAAAGCTAAAAGTTTGAAACTATTATTCTGAGTAGCCGCCTGACGACGGCATACGTTTCGTCACGCTAATCATAATGATTAACGTGAGATCGAACCGGACGGGCCTGGCAATAACATTTCTGATAAACGTACAATATTATAAATCACTTGCATATTATGCGTTCTGAGTTTTCTTTTAATATTACATTTATGACTTGAAACCGTTTTTGCTGTAATGCCAAGTGTGCTTGCAATACCCTCCACTGCCATTCCTTGCACCCATAAACTCGCAAGAATTAACTCAGTTGGGCTCAAAGAAAAATTACACGCATTCTCTGCGATATTGGTGCTTAAGAGATTCGGAGATAATAGTGCACCTAATGTAGTTTTTTTGATTTCTTTAGAGCAAATGATCAGATTATAATCCAACATCACCAACTCCTGATATCTAATATTAAATGAGGAAACAAAAACAATGAATAGAACTGATTTATTATTTTGAATAACCGACCTAAAATAATCAATACAGAAATCATGATGAGAAAAGCAGCCATCATTAATAATAACTAGCCTGGGCATAATGAGATTAAAAGAGCTGGTCAATATTCTTGTTGGATGGGTATCTACAATAACCCGCTCCCTTCTACACTTCTGCTTGATATAATTTCTTATACCGGTCGCTGTAAAACAACAAGGATCAATAATGATAACCGACATCTATTGCACCTCTTATTTAACGAAGAGATTAAGCATATCGGACGCATAAGAAAAGAAAAAAGCATTTTAAAACAAGAACTTTCTCGCAAATCAATCAGGCAATGAAGAACAGATTTCCTCGGTTAGCGCGCCCATCCAGAAAGGATTTTTCGCCAACATTCAGAATGAATGTCTGATTGCTTTATGAAAGAGAAACAGCGGAATTTACAGTAAATAATATAGTTTGTAAATATGACAGAGAGCCACGGATAGATATTCTGGATATACCGTTTACCTCTCTATCAGTTTACAGTAAACAGATATCTACCGGGTTAATTCGGCGTTTTGACAGGCCTGCCGACTAAAGGTCGGCGTTGCATTCTATGCTGCCATCAGGGTTCTGATATCAAAGTATCATGACTCAAAAAAAGCGCCCCCAGAACGGTTCTGTTCATTGAGTCCCCGGAAGGCAAGCCTGACGCCGCGCCAAAATATACACCTGTTATCATCAGGAATACCCGGCGCCGCCTGGTTGCATATAGGGGGACCCTATTATTTACTCAAGCACCATTTTTTATCCCCAGGCTCCTGCAACAAGCGAGGCCGGGAACCGTTTATTTTTCCACCAGGATAGTGGGAATTTCAACCGTTCCTGAAGAGGCTTCTCCAGTATCAATAATGTTAAAAACAGCATCCAACATTGCCGGTACGTCCTGACGCACAAGAGAGATATTATGCCCCAGCAGCGATGCAAAGGGATCCCAGTCAAAACAGCCCAGCGGCGGCTGATTTTTGTCAGTAAGCCCGTGCTGCGCCAGCCATCGCACCACCCCTTCAAGAGAGATGGTTGAATTCACAAAAATACCCGGCAGATGAATTTCACCATTGTCAAAAGCGTCTTGCAGGGTACGGGCGATGCTCCCCAGAGAATAACCGCTTATCAGTAGGTTTTCTTCCGGCACGCTGAGTCCCAGAGCTGCATGTGCATCAATAAACCCTCTGAGACGTTCTGCGGTATTGTGATCCGTTTTACGCCCCCCAATAAAATATAAGGGTGCTGGCGTGCCGTAACGAGAGGTACTCTGAGCCAGAATATTTTCAGTTAATTTTTTTGCACCGGTGTAGTTATCTGAAATAACCGACGGCGCCAGAGTTCCGGGTAAATCGAGATTAATCACAGGCACGCCCGCCTGCCGGCAAAGCTCGGTGATTTTATCTGGAAAAGTCGTCCCGGTAGCCACTATCCAGTCTACTTGCCAGGAAAGCATGATACGAGCGGCCTCCAGCTCCAGTTTCGGATCGCGACGGGTACAGGTGATGATCGGCAGCATATTACGCTCACGCGCCATCTCTTCGAAGCGCTCTGCTATCGAGCCAAAATACCGGTTATCGTACTTAGGTATCAGCATTCCAATCACGTTGGATTTTTTGCTACGCAGCAGACTAGCCTGGCGATTCAGGGCATAACCCTGCTCTTCAGCAATTTTTGTCACCCTGTCGGCCAATTTTTTACTTATCCGCCGCTTTTCCCAAGTCCCGTTTAAAATTGCGCTCACGGCACTGGCCGATACGCCGGTCAGTTCCGCAAGATCGTAGATCGTCGTTTTCTTAATTTTTCCAGTTTGCGTCACAAATCTGTCCCCCATTTTCTTGAAGATTATTGCCTTGTTTTTTTTTAGGTGATAGATCTGCTCCATCGATTGAGCAAGCCAGAAAAAACCGTTTCCCACCCTATTTTATGTGCTGTAAAAACTTGTAAGCGACTCATTTCAAACATTATAAAGGATTATAAAATGACATCTTTGTGTTCATCCATAACTTCCTCACTTGAAGGTAAAGTAGCAGCCATTACCGGTGCAGCTTCTGGTATCGGTCTGGCCTGTGCCAAAACATTGTTGGCCGCGGGCGCGAAAGTCGTTCTCATCGACCGTGAAGGCGAAAAGCTGGACAAACTCGTGACTGAGCTGGGCGAGAACGCGTTTGCCTTGCGGGTTGATTTGATGAAACCGGAGCAGGTTGACAACATGCTTTCCGGCATTCTTAACCTGACCGGGCGCCTGGATATTTTCCATGTCAATGCAGGCGCCTATATTGGCGGCCCTGTAGCAGAAGGCGATCCTGATGTCTGGGAGCGCGTGCTCAACCTGAATATCAATGCCGCTTTTCGTTGTGTCCGCGCAGTTCTGCCTGAAATGATCAAACAAAAATCTGGCGACATCATTTTTACCAGCTCCATCGCAGGCATCGTCCCGGTTATCTGGGAACCCATTTATACCGCATCTAAATTTGCCGTGCAGGCGTTTGTCCATACCACGCGTCGCCAGGTCGCACAGCACGGCGTACGTGTCGGGGCAGTACTGCCTGGACCTGTAGTAACAGCTTTGCTCGATGACTGGCCGAAAGCCAAAATGGAAGAGGCATTGGCTAATGGCAGCCTGATGCAACCGATTGAAGTTGCAGAATCCGTTTTGTTTATGGTGACACGATCTAAAAACGTGACCGTACGTGATTTAGTCATTCTGCCAAACAGTGTCGACCTCTAAGCCATACAAAACCGGCAAGCATCAATCATTTTTCCAGGTGAAAAAAGTATGAATAACGAGAATAAAGCGGTTATTGGCATCGATGTCGGCTCAGGGAGTGTTCGCGCAGGAATCTTTGATTTAAAAGGAAAACTCCTGACGCACGCGGTTCAGAAAATTAATGTCTTTCGCCGCTCAGGAAGCCGCGTGGAGCAATCCAGCACGGAAATCTGGCAGGCGATTTGTCATTGCGTCAGGCAATCCCTGGAAACAACCGGAATACGCCCGGAAAACGTAGTAGGGCTGGGTTTTGATGCCACCTGCTCTCTGGTTGTGGTCGGTGAAAATGGCCGTCCACTCGCCACCAGCGAAGACGGTGATGACGATCAAAATATCATCGTATGGATGGATCACCGGGCGACCAGACAGGCAGAAAGAATCAATGCCACACAACATGCTGTACTGAAATATGTGGGTGGAAAAATTTCACCGGAGATGGAAACGCCAAAAATTCTCTGGCTGAAAGAGAATCGCCGTGAGGTTTATGACAACGCCTGGCAATTTTTCGATCTGGCGGACTATCTGACGTGGCGCGCAACGGGCGATCTGACGCGCTCCATTTGTACCGTCACCTGCAAATGGACATGGCTTGCCCATGAAAACCGCTGGGACCCTGATTACTTCCGTACGATTGGCCTGGGCGATTTGGCCGATGAGGACTTCAAACGTATAGGCCAGAAAATGGCAGCACCGGGCACGCCGTGCGGTCGTGGTCTGACTGAAGAGGCCGCACGGGAAATGGGGCTGCCGGTCGGCACGCCGGTTGCCATCGGCATGATTGATGCTCATGCCGGGGGGATCGGTACGGTCGGTATTGCCGACGGCGCGTTGAACAACCTGGCCTATGTCTTCGGCACCTCTTCCTGCACCATGACCAGTACCCGGGAGGCTATTGCCGTTCCCGGGGTATGGGGACCTTATTACTCTGCGATGGTCCCTGGTTACTGGCTCAATGAAGGTGGGCAAAGCTCCGCAGGGGCAGCAATAGATCAGCTGCTGGCGATGCATCCCCTGGGCGCTGAAGCCATGGAAATGGCTGAGAAAGCAAAGGTGTCATTACCGGTATTTCTGGCCAATCTGGCACAGGAGAAATCGGCGACGGCGTCCGCCGCAGTCGAACTGGCTGCGGGCATTTATGTGGTGCCTGAATTCCTGGGCAACCGCGCGCCATTCGCCGATCCTCATGCCCGCGCCCTCATTGCAGGACTGGGGATGGAACGCGACCTGGCGAGTCTGGTTGCGCTCTATATTGCCGGGCTTTGTGGTATCGGTTACGGCCTGCGCCAAATCGTAGATGCACAACATGCACAGGGCATAAAAACGGACAGCATCGTCATCAGCGGCGGGGCTGGACGTCACCCTCTGGTGCGCCAAATTCTGGCAGATGCGTGCGAATTACCCGTCATCTCAACCACATGCAATGAACCTGTTCTACTGGGCTCTGCCATTCTGGGGGCCGTGGCGGCAGATATTGCGCCATCCGTTGTGAGTGCGATGAAGCAATTCACTCATAAAGATCGGTCTTATTCGGTCAACGAAACGTACCGTGCTACCCACCGGCGACGCTATGAGAATTATCAACGCCTACAGCAAACCGCCAGAATGCTTCAGGAGTAATTACGCCAGTACGCTGGCGTAATAATAAGTAATGACAAACTAATAACATCAGGGCGCCGGAAAAACGGAGCCCCTATACCCTACAAATCGAGGTCATTATGTCCAAAAATAATAAACAGTGGATGGGTCTACCGCTGAATCTAATTTGGGGCTATATCGCCATTGCAATATTTATGACAGGTGACGGATTCGAGCTCGCGTTTCTGTCACATTACATCACTGGTCTGGGTTTTACGCCGTCTCAAGCCTCGCTGGCATTCACGCTTTACGGTTTGGCCGCAGCGCTGGCGGCCTGGGTATCCGGCGTCGTTGCAGAACTTATTACGCCGCAAAAAACCATGTTTATTGGCTTTGTGATGTGGGCTATTTTTCATGTTCTTTTTCTGGTTTTTGGTCTCGGGCAGGCAAACTATTCTCTTATTCTGCTGTTCTATGGTATTCGTGGTTTTGCTTATCCACTATTCCTCTACTCCTTTATTGTTATTATCATCCACAATGTTTCAACCGAAAAATCAAGCTCTGCACTGGGGTGGTACTGGGCGGTATATTCCGTGGGTATTGGCGTAGCCGGAAGCTATATTCCGAGCTTCACCATTCCACTGGTGGGCGAAATGACCACACTGTGGTTAGCGCTGGCATTCTGTGTTGTTGGTGGGCTAATTGCACTATTTTGCCTTAATGATGTAAAGGTGCCTGCGAACAAACTGAATCTCACCACAAAAGAGAAACTTGGCGAGCTTAGCCGTGCCGTTACGTTGCTGTATACCAACAGAAATATTCTGCTGTCGAGCTTTGTCCGCATCGTTAACACGCTTTCCCTGTTTGGTTTTGCCGTTGTTATGCCAATGATGTTTGTTGACGAACTGGGATTTACCACCTCTGAATGGCTTCAGATTTGGGCAGTTTTCTTCTTTATGACTATCGTTTTCAATATCTTCTGGGGCATTGTGGCCGAAAAAATGGGCTGGATGAGAGTGATACGCTGGTTTGGTTGCCTGGGAATGGCGGCTTCAAGCATGGCGTTTTACTATATTCCCCAGCATTTTGGCCATAATTTTGCGATGGCGCTCATTCCTGCAATTGCGCTGGGCGCTTTCGTGGCCGCTTTTGTCCCTATGGCGGCGGTATTCCCTGCCTTAGAGCCAAACCATACCGGGGCAGCTATTTCGGTCTATAACCTTTCTGCCGGTTTATCAAACTTCCTTGCCCCAGCGATTGCCGTTGTGCTATTGCCCTATTTCAGCACGATTGGCGTTGTCATCGCTTATACCGTTCTCTATTTGCTGGCCTTTGTTTGCTGCCGCTACATTCATGTCGAACAACCCGGCATCAACACTAAAGCCGCCGGTGTCCGGACCTCCGTTAACCTTTCATAATGGTTCATTGGGTTTGTCGCACACGTGTCAACGCCACATGCCCGAACACTCTGGAGCCGGGAGGTTAATGACCTCAAGACGACTTTTCAACCCGCCTCCAACGCTTTATAAAAAACGGTATGCGGCAGACCTGCGAAGTACTGTAGCCTGTCGCATACAGGTTTCCGGAGCCGTTCTGAATTGACCTTGCGCGAACAACATCCCCCCCGATCCTCTCTGCGGCAAAAACAGGCGATAACCCTGTAGTATCAGCGCATAGCGTTGTATATCGACTGCTGAATCTTCACCGTCTGCTCATCAACGGCTTCTGCATCCAGTCCCTGCGCTATGGCGTTTTCATAGCGCTGCTTTTGCGCCGCCAGGCGCATTTGAGCCCGCTCCAGTTCCTCTTTCTGGCGCTTCACCGCTGCATCAGAGCTACAGAAGTTGGCCAAAAACTGCTTTCTCAGCGAAGTCAGCTTCTGCCCTTTCTTCATTCCTAACTCGGTGGAGCCGATCAGGCGTCGGCAGGGCCGGGCCTCATCCATTTGCGGGCGATATTGCAGCAAGATGGTCAGCACATCGCGGTAATCCCCCGCCAGCGCCTGCTCGGCAAAATAGACCTTCCAGTTCATTCCGCCCTGCATAAATAGCCGCACGATACGCGCATCGTTGCGATTAATTGCCGCACGCAGGTTATTTTCATCCCAGCTGATGCCCATGTTGGCCAGCATATCGCGCGGGCTATTGTATTCAGGGCGCTCTTTTTGCTGCACCGGCGTGCTTACAACCGGCGGAGCCGCCGTCACTTCGGGCTTCGAAGAGATGTCGCTTAACAAATAGAGGCCAGCCACCGCGACCGCGACAACAACAATTCCCACCGATGCCCAAAGCGCGGTAGAGATCATGCCGGTAGTATCCTGCTGCTTTTTGGCCGCGCGCGGGTCGTAGCGCTCGATGGACTCTTTGATCTCTTCCGGGTCGCCGCCCTGTGCCGAGTGGTTTTTACGCGCCTGCTCAAGATAGCTTTGTAGCGTGGCGTCATCAGAGTCTAACAGAGCGGAAGGGTTAACGTTGGTACGACCTTCGCTAAATGCTTTCTGTACCGGGCCGCTGATTTCACCGAAATAGCCATCGAGCAGAGCCACCTGCACGGTGGTCAAAGGCTGCTTGTGCATCAGATCGTTGCGGATTTGTCGGGTGCCATCGAGGAAGATTTGCAGGGTTTTGCGCTGGTCGATAAGAAAACCCAGCTGCGGCGAGTTTTGGTAAATTTTTGCGTAGTGATGGGCGAACTCTTTCTTATCCACCAGCATCAGCGCCAGCTCGCTAAACTTCATCCCGCTCAGCACGTCGCCCCGTTCACCTCGCTTCAACCAGCGGCGAACCTTATCGGCACCAAACTGGTTTTTTAGCTGATTCACCAGGTCAGCCTGGCTTTCCCAGGCCTGGTTCACCAGCCCTTTAAGCATCAGCTCAATAGCACACATTTGCTGCTGCGCGCCTTTCTGCAGGCCGTCAACATCAGAGGATAATTCGGTGGAATAGCCCAGCAGCGGCTGCTTGAACCGCACATGCTCAAGGTAGCTGGTGAAGCGCAGGGCGGCGAGCAGCTGGTTTTGGGTGACCTCTTGCCCGCTCTCATACTGCGGCACCAGCTGCTGCAAATGGCGTAGTAGCAGCGTGAACTGTGAAATCTCGGAGTCGTTAAGATTCAGCCTTTTTGCTACCGCGCCCCAGCTGCCAAGCGCCATACGAGCCTGCTCAAGCTGCTGAAAAAACCATTGCGGATCTTTGCCTTCGGCGGCACGAATGTTCAGTAGCGGCAGGATCTGGAGCGACGCCTGCCGAATAATCCCCAGACACGTCTCAAAGTGCTCCCGCATCTGCAATGTTGCGCTGCTCATGATAGTCCTTTGTCGATGTCCGGCATCGCGCTGCCGAACGCAGAAAAAACTGCATTTTTCCGCCCCAGGCGGCTATTTTTTATGGTTATTGATGCCAGGACCAAACTTCGCCATTACAGCCGAGTGTAAAACAGCTAAATAAGAATCAATGGCGATAAAAGGAACGATTTAGTCGGGCATTTTCAAATCTCACATTCGACAATTTCACCCAGCCTTTTCAGGGCTGCCTCGGTGACGGCGTTGCACGGCAAAGAATAGTTCAGCCGCAGGCAATTACGGTATTTACCAGAAGCCGAAAACAACGAGCCGATCGCAATATGGATTTTGGCCTCCTTCAATGCGCTGCTAAGCCGCACGGCATCGACCTCTTCCGGGAGTTCTATCCACATCAGGAAGCCCCCTTGAGGCCGGCTTACGCAAATACCACAGGGGAAATATTGCCTCACGCGACAGGTAAAGACGTCCAGGTTGCGCTGGTAGTGCTGACGCATGCGTCTGAGATGGCGGTGATAGTGTCCGTTGCGAATAAACGCCGCCACCGCCTGCTGGGTGAAGGTGGCGCTGCTGCCTGTGCCGATGTATTTGGAGTGCAGCGTCCGGTCGAGGTAGCGCCCAGGCACTATCCAACCCACTCGCAGCCCCGGCGCCAGCGTTTTTGAAAACGAGCTGCACAGCAGAACACGGCCATCAACATCCAGGGATTTGATCGTCATCGGGCGCGGGTATTCATAGGCCAGCTCGCCATAAACATCATCTTCGATGATGGCGATATCAAAGCGCTGGGCAAGGCTCATTACCGCTTTCTTGCGCGCATCCGGCATGATGAACCCCAGAGGATTATTGCAGTTGGCCACCAGAATGACGGCTTTTATCGGCCACTGCTCTAACGCCAGCTCCAACGCCTCAAGGCTCATGCCGGTGACAGAATCGGTAGGAATTTCAACAACTTTAACGCCGTACCCGCGCAGCATTTGCATGGTGCCGTGAAAAGACGGTGACTCGACCGCCACAATGTCCCCCGGCTCACATACCGCGCGAATCGCAATCGACAGGGCTTCATGGCAGCCGTTCGTCACCACAATGTCGTCGGCATTCACCACGCAGTTGCTGTCCAGCATCAGGCGGGCAATTTGCTCGCGCAGCGCTTTCACGCCGAACATGCCGTCGTAGCCCAGCAGTTCAGGCTCCTGGTACTGTGCGAGCCGCCCCATCTCCCGCCAAAGCGGTTTTATTGTCGACTGGGTAAGATCCGGCGAGCCGCTGCCAAAAGCGATCACTTCGCCGTCCTGCCGGGAGTTAACCAGTTCCAGCACGGCATCCCATTGCGTCACTTCGACCGGTCGCTGTACCGGACGCGTTAAGCGCGGAACGGGAGGAACCGCTTTACGCGGCGCAACAAAGTAGCCGGAGCGGGGCTGGGGGGAGATCAGCTGCCGATCTTCAAGCACGTGATAAGCCTGCTGCACGGTACTGATGCTGACGCCGTGCTCACTGCTCAGGCTGCGAACCGAGGGCAGACGTTCACCGCTTTGATAAAGTCCTTGCTCAATACGCTCGGCCAGCAGCGTGGCGAGATGTTGGTAACGCGTCATGCTGTATCCTCACCGGAAACCATACAGAAGGAAAAACCAATACAGAATGGCGCAATAAATGCCATTCAGCTCATGTTTTAGCCCTTCTGTATGTTAAAGAAAAGTGATTTTTGAATCTGTCTGCTTTTGCCCGCTCGCCGCATGATAACCCCACAAAACCGCGAGGAGTGATGCCATGGGCTTTGAAGAGAACCACCACCGCAGACCGTTTTATGGCCTGGTCATGCTTTACCAGTATTTTCGTCGTAGCCACCAGCGTCGTCAGGCTTTACGCGCCCTGCGCGAACTCAGTCCGGAACAACTCAGGGATATGGGGCTAACACGGGATGACTTATCGCGCTGGGATTAACACATAAGCGGTGCCACAAACTGGCGCCGCTTTTTATTTACTGCTATCAAAGAGCATTCCCGGTAAAGACGAGTCAACGCACTATGCAACTTCACACCCCTCGCCTGTCACTCAGCCAGCTTACCGAAGCCGACTGGCCGCTCTTTCGCTACCTGCAGCAGCAGCCGGAGGTGATGCGCTACGTCGACGAAAACCGCCCGGAAGAAGAGATTCGCCGCACCTTTGACGCCCGCCTCCCCGAGTGGCAGCCTGGCAGCAGGCACTGGCTCTGTATGGTGATGCGGCATCTGAAAACCGGCGTGCCGATTGGCGTCACCGGTTTTATCCTGCGCGAGGACGACATAGCTGAAGTGGGCTTTTTACTCGACCCGTCGTTTCACGGTCAGGGCTACGGCTACGAATCGCTACTGGAGGTTTGTGACTTTGCTTTTGCTGAGGCCGGCATCCGCAAGCTTGTGGCCACGGTCACCGCCGGCAATATTCCGTCAAAGAACGTGCTGGAGAAAGTGGGGTTTCAGCAGGAAGGTACGCTGCGGGAAAACTACTGGCTGAATGAACGCTGGCAGGATGACTGGATTTTTGGCCTGCTGGCGCGAGAATTCAGATAAGACACGGGCCGCTCGGGGCGGCCCATACTGCGTGATTCAGCGCTTAGTTGTAAATTTCAGCCACGCCGTACATTTTGTTATCGCCACCGGCAGAGATGATGCGGATGGATTTTGCCCCGGCCTGCTCGGCTTTTTGCTGCAACTGGTGCTGCAGGCTGTCCAGGTTCGATGCGCCGCTCACCGATACCGTGCCCATTGTCTGGCTGGTAACGTGCTGAGTTTCAGCGGCGAACCCGGAGAAGGACGCGGCCAGAGTCATAAATACGGCAAAATATTTGATGCTTTTCATGATGGTTACCTTTGCATTTTGTTTAGCCAGAAGACTGACTGCCTTCGATGAGATAAGAATAGCGCCGCACAGCTTTGTTTGTTAGCGGAACAATTCGCTTATCTCATTCAAAAAAATTGAATGCAAAATGACCGTTAAATAAAGGGATGTGGCTCCAGACAAAGACCCGGAGCCACACGGCGATTACCAGGTCCAGCGCACGCCGACATTGCCGGTGACCACGCGCTGATGCTCACCGCCAAGATTAGTCAGGTAGCCTGTCGTGGCATACAGGCTACCGCTCTGGCTAACCTGCGCCACCAGACCCGCCCCCACCTGCCCGGCAGTTTGTCCGATGCTGTTCGCTACGGTGGTACTGCCATCGAAAGCCGTTTCATCATCCTGCCCGAATGACCGCAGAACGTTGGCACGCAAATAAGGCTTCCAGTTAACACCGTTTGCCTCGAACGCCCATTGCAAACGCGCACCGACTCGCCCCTGTAGGGTATTGCCGTTATTCCAGCGAACGTCGGAAACCCCGTCATTCAGCGAGTCCAGCGAGGTTCTCTGCCAGACCAGCTGCGCCTGGGGTTCCAGAGTTAGCCCTTCGCTTAAGCTGACAGGAAGCCCCGTTTCAATGGAGCCGGTAATCGCATTGCCGCTGGAGGACGCGCCCACGCCGTTCACCGAATTCGTACTCAGCCGCAGCGCGCTGCCCATTAATATCGTGTCCGTATACCAGCCGGAAGACGCAACCCGGGTCCAGTACGCCCCATAGTTGTAGTTATTAAGCTGTAATTTCCCAACCCGCATCCCTTGCTTTGCCAGTGCAAACCCGTCGACATCACCGGTGGCTCTGGAGAAACCGAACAGCACGCCAACGTGGTGGGTCGCACCGTCGTCCTGCGTAGCGGTATACAAATCCTGCCCCAGCTGCAGCCCCCACAGCGTGCCGTTGAAGGAAGGATTAACATCACCGCGCTGGTGAATATCCGCGTGACTTCCCCAGCTTCTGGCCCAGAATGCCGGGGCTTTGCTATCGCCGGTGAGCAGGCTCTGCTCGCCCTGGCGGTCGTGGAAAGTGTCGATCTGCTGGAGATTAAGCTGGCGGGCAACCGCAGGCGCTTCTGCGTAAAGTGCCACCTCTGGCCGGTAAACATTTATCGTCTCGCTGCCGCCCGAAACCTGACCGCCCTTGCTTGCCTCGACGATGGAGTCTGGCGTCCCTTCCGCCGGCGTAATCGGAGTCACGCTTTCCGGAGGCGTTGGCGTCCCTTCATCCGGTGGAACCGGCACGACAGGCTGGACGACAACGGTATTACGCAGATACCAGCTGTTATTGCTGCCGTCCGACACTCCGCCCTTCGCCAGATAGTATGAATAAGCCCCGGCGCTAAGGGTGCCGCCGGACAGACGAAAGGTATTCGCCGAGCTGGTCGCGCCGTTGATGGCTTGCACAACCTGGATCCCGTCCGCATACGTTTGCGCCCCACCGCCTCCGCTGTTGGTCACGGCCAGCGTGCTGCTGCCCGTTGCGCTGCCACCGTTGAGGATTAACCTGTCCGACGCCGCACCGTCACCCGCCAGTACAGAGTTCAGCGCAATAGTGGCGTTCTGACCGCTGTAGTTGCCTGCAACGGTCAAGGTATTGCCTACACCGTTGCCGCCGAGCTGCATCAGCCCCGAGTTGGTTAGATTGCCATTGATGTTGAAGTTACCCACAGGGCCAGCAGAAAGATACGGCAGCGCATTGGCCACCCCGAGGGTTCCGCTATTTGTGACGTCACCCGTTACCGAGCCGTACCCCCCGAGCACGGCACCGGAAGCGACCATCGCGCCGCCAGCAATAGCCGCTGAAGCGTGGGTACTCTCCCCGACCACTAGCGTACCGGCATTTACCCCTGTGACGCCTGCATAGCTGTTGGCACCATTAAGTACCAGCGTACCGCTGCCCAGTTTGGTTAACCCCCCCGCACCGGTTATCCCCTGCCCGATAGTTGAGGTGAAACCCTGGGTATCAATGGTCCCGTTATTGGCCGTTATCGACACCGCACGGGATGGCGCAAGGTCAAAAGCGCTGCCGAACTGAAGCGTACCGCCATTAAAAATAAGCCCGCCCGCAGCCGCCCCAAGTGCGCTATCTGCGGCAGCCTGTAGCATCCCACCGGTAAGCGTCGTCCCGCCGCTGTAGCTATTGACCCCCGTAACCCGTAGCGCGCCGCTACCGCTTTTCTCAACGGCGCCACTCCCTGTGATAACCCCCGAATAGTCGCCATCACTGTTTTGCAGGAAGCGAACCCATCCGCTGTTGTTCACCGACAGCGGCAGGTTGGTTGAATTCGCCTGAAGCGTCGCGCCGCTGCTTACCGAAGCCGTCACCGAACCGGTGCTGGTGCCTAGCGTGCCGGTGAGATCAAGCGTTCCGCTTTGCACCAGGGCGGTGGTGAACGCACCGGTGCCGGCCCAGGTCCAGTCGCTGCCCTTCATGGTTAGCGTCCTGAAGTGAGTAAAAGCGTTAGACGCCGTACCCGTTCCCTCTAACGTAACGGCGCTATTGCCCCGTCCGCCGTCAGCGAGGCCGATAATTTGCGAGCCGGTCTGGAGCGTCAGGGCTACATCGCCGTTGCCGCCCTGAATGGCGATGCCGCCTCCCCCCTTAATCAATCCGGCATTAGTGATAGCCGTCTTGCCGTTGGTGGAGCGGATCCCGATGCCGTTATTACTGATAATTTGCCCGCCAGCCAGGTTATTGATGGTGGCAGTAAAGCTGCTCCCAAGGGTATTCGACACCACCCCATCAACGCTGCCGCTCGACGTCGCCGTCCCGGTAGACTGAATTAAGCCACTGTTATTCAGCGTGGCGTTATTCCCCTGCATATAAACCGTCGGCGCATCTCTGCCCGTGGTGGTCAGCTTGCCGCTGTTATTAACCGTGCCGCTCCCCCCAGTAATGAAATCGCTCTGGCGTTGTTACCCGACGTTGTTACCGTTCCGGTGTTGGTCAGCGTATTTCCCGACGCGCCCGGGTTACTTTGTCCCCAGGCAGCGGTCATCCCGTAGGCATTATTGCCGCTGGTGGCGATCGTGCCGTTGTTTATCAGGGTATTGTTGTTACCGTTGGCCGCCATGCCGTCGTTGTAGGCGCCGGTGGTACTCAGCTTGCCCGATGAGCCGTTAGTCAGCGTATTGCCGCTGGCAGTGCCAATAAGCACCGCGCCACGGTTAGCGACGCCGCTTCCGTCACCAGATAAGCTCAACGAGCCGTTATTCGTGATGGAACTGGATGTGTCTACGGAAAAAGGTGTCGACGTACCGGGCTGAGAAAAGCTGCCGGATGCCGTTGAATCGATATTAATAGTGACATTGTTACTGCCGGCCGCGGCTACCACGCCGGGCGTCGTCACCCCGCTACAGGTGACAGAGGTGCCGCTTACGGGAGAAGTGGATGAACAGGCTGCGCTGGCGGCTAACGGCAGCGAGCCGCTGAAACCAGCAAGACAGACAGGGACCAGAGTAAAGACTTTTATTTTCATGTTTTCTCTCACATCAAGAAAGATAAACAAATCTCAGCGAATGAAGTCGGCGGTCCATGCAATTAAATTATGAGGTGATGGGTGATATTCCAGTCATAACCCAGGCACTATGCGGGCGAAAAGAATCGTCACCCGGCCCTTAACTATAGAGCCGGATGGAGATTTAAGAGGCTGGTGAGGCGGGTTTTATCGGTTTATTTCACCGAAAAGAGAGGGCTGTCAGAATTCCGTGCGGGAGAAACCGGTCATTTCGGTGAGTTCCATCTCGCGGCCCAGCGCGGTCATAGGATGAACAATCACCAGGCCACGGACGCTCTTCTTGAGCTTGCCCATATCGGCCTGCTCTTTCTTGGTAATCGCACGCTGATACGGCAGGGCCATCAGCTTCTGCGCTTCTTTGCTCAGCTTCTGGTTGCGAACGGCCTGCAAACGGGCAATTTCAATTTCCAGTTTCTGCTTCTCTTTTTCCAGCTCGGCGTACTTTTCCGCCTCATTAATCAGGTGCAGTTCTGGCATTTCGTGGCGGATAGCGTCCAGACGGTCGCTAAGGCGTTTAATTTCTGTTTTTTCGATTTCTTTCATTTTTGACTTACCGTGAATAAAGATGGCTTGCTGGCAAGGATACACGATCCTGAGGGACAGGGCGAAAAGCGGCTATTTCTGGAAGGCTTTTTTTAAGCTGATCCGTGAGATCAGCTCGGTCAGGGAAAGCACCATCGTGGAACGGACTATCTGCATGTAGCGCTGATGCTGCATCGCCAGCAGCGCCGGGTCACTGCCGTCAACGAAAGTCGGCGTTGGCGGTAGCGCCGCCACGCAGTGCAACTCGCCAAACGGGCCAAGTATTTCATCGTCGGTGAAGCTGTATTCGCTACCGTCGTGATTTAACTCTTCACGCAGCGCCATCAGCAGCTCGCAGTCTTCGTACTCGGCGCGGTTCAGCACGCCCAGCCCGTAGATAAGCTTCAGGCGTACCGAAAGATCGCCCAGCGGCCCGTCGCCGTCCAGCAGCGGCTCTACCGCATATTTCACCGCGTAGTCGTCCTTGCGGAACACCTGTAGCACCAGGATATTTACCGCTTCGGTTAACAGCTCGACGGCAGCAATCAGCAGGCTTCTTACGGTTTTGCCGGCATTCAGTCGCTCAAGCACGCGGTTTTCAAAGGCCTGGGTTTCTTCCATTTTTGCCTGCATCACAAGACATGTTTCAGGCGCGGCATCCACCGCGCCTGCATAAGGTTACGCTATGGCGTTATACGCCTTCACCGCCTCACCAACGGCTTCGCTGTTCGCATCCAGCCCGGACACTTCCGCCAGTGCGGCCTGTGGGCCTTTAGCCGCCAGCAGTTGCTTCAGCTCCTGAGCCTGCGGGTCCTGCTCGCTGTGATAGTGCATCGCCGCCGCAATCCCTTTAATCAGGTTCACGTGCGGTAAACCGTACTCAAGGGTGCCGAGCAGCGGCTTGACGAGGCGATCGCCGGCGCTGAGTTTACGCAGCGGCTGACGGCCAACGCGCTCCACGTCGTCTTTCAGATAAGGGTTTTCGAAACGACCAAGGATTTTCTTGATGTACGCCGCGTGCTTATCGGCTTCAAAACCGTAGCGCTTGATCAGCACCGCGCCGCTCTCTTCCATCGCCCCTTTCACTACGGCGCGCACTTTCTCATCAAGAATGGCATCGCGGATAGTCTGGTGCCCGGCCAGCTGGCCGAGGTACGCGGTTATAGCATGCCCGGTATTCAGCGTGAAGAGCTTGCGCTCGACAAACGCCATAAGATTATCCGTAAGTTCCATGCCAGGAATGTTCGGTAGCTCACCTTTGAACTGAGTTTTATCGACAATCCACTCGCTAAAGGTTTCAACGGTCACTTCCAGCGGGTCGTTGGTGGCAGACTCGGACGGCGGAACGATGCGGTCAACCGCAGAATCGACAAAGCCAACGTGCTGCTCAACCCACGCCCATGCCTCAGCGGACAGCGCTTTTTTCACGTGCTCCTTCAGCTGGCTGGTGCCGCGCACCATATTTTCACAGGCGATGATGTTCAGCGGCGTGTCGTTGCCGTTGGCGCGACGCAGCTCCAGGCCTTTGGCAAGCGTTGGCGCGATGCGCTCCAGCACAACCGGGCCCACAGCGGTGGTAACCAGGTCGACCTGCGCGATAAGCGCGACAACGTCGTCGCCGATGCTGCTGACGGCATTCACGTTGGAGACGGTATCAATCTGCTGCTGCTCGCCCACCACGTGAACCTGGTAGCTGTGACGCGCGTTCAGGGCATCCAGAACCACCTGGTTTACGTCGGCAAAAGTCAGCTGCAGACCGGCGTCTGCCAGCAGTTTACCGATAAAGCCACGACCGATATTACCTGCACCAAAATGTAATGCTTTCATTGCGTTAACCTTCCTGATTATTTCACCCGTGAGGGCTGGGGTAAGGATACTGTATGCGAATCCCCTCACCCTAGCCCTCTCCCCAAGAGGGAGAGGGTACATCCAGAATCGCCCCTTTTTACTCCCTCTCCCTTTTAGGGAGAGGGTCGGGGTGAGGGTCTTATTTCTTACCGGCCAGCAGATCCAGCACTTCCTGGACGCTGGTGGTGTGCGCCAGGCGCTCAATCACCGACTCATCATCCAGCGCGTTGGTCAGGCTGGTGATCACCTGGATGTGCTCGTTATTGCGGGCGGCAATACCGATAACCAGGCGGGCAACGTCTTCCGGCTCTTCACCGAAGTGAACGCCTTCCGGATACTGGCAGAACACCACGCCGGTTTTCAGTACGCGGTCTTTCGCTTCAACGGTACCGTGAGGAACCGCAATACCTTCGCCCAGATAGGTTGGGGTCAGTTTTTCGCGCTCAAACATGGCGTCCACGTATTCCGGCTGTACGTAGCCGCCGTTCACCAGTTGCTCACCGGCAAAGCGGATCGCTTCTTCTTTGTTGCTGGCTTTCAGGCCCAGGAACACGTTACCCGCGCCGAGCTTGAATACCGCGTCTTCGCTGGAGACAAAGCTGTCTTCCAGGCTGCTCATCACCTTCACTTCTTTGTCGCTCAGGTTCTGAGAGGCAATCAGACGCTCAACCAGGTTGGCATACAGGCTGCTGTCGAGGAAGTTGGTCAGGGAGATATGCTGCGCCTGTGGCACCTGGCGCATCGCACGCTCGGTCAGGTCGCGGTGGGTAATCACCAGGTCAACGTCGTCCGGCAGGCTGTTGATAGCGCAGTTGGTCACGGAGATGTTTTTCAGGCCAGCATCGTTCACTTTCTTACGCAGCACGCCTGCGCCCATGGCGCTGGAGCCCATACCTGCATCGCAGGCAACGATGATTTTACGCACGTGGCTCAGGTCGTTAGACAGGCCAGCACCTACCGCCAGCGGCGCTGCGCCACCTTTGGATTCAGCCTTCATTTCCTGCATACGGCGAGCCGCAGCTTCGATATCGTCTTCTTCTTTCACTTTGCTGGTTTTCAGCAGGATGGCGGAGACCACGAAGGAAACAATCATTGCCGCACAGATAGCCGCGATGTTAGCGAAGTAAGCGCCTTTCGGGGTCATCGCCAGAACCGCCAGGATAGAGCCCGGGGAAGCCGGAGACACCAGGCCGCCGTTCAGCACGGTCAGGGTGAACACGCCGGTCATACCGCCGAGGATAACGGCCAGAATCAGACGGGGGTTCATCAGTACGTACGGGAAGTAAATTTCGTGGATACCGCCCAGGAAGTGGATGATAGCCGCGCCGCCCGCAGACTGCTTAGCGTTACCGCGACCGAAGAACATGTACGCCAGCAGGACGCCCATACCCGGACCCGGGTTCGCTTCAATCAGGAAGAAGATGGATTTGCCCAGCTCGTGGGACTGCTGAATACCCAGCGGCGAGAAGATGCCGTGGTTGATGGCGTTGTTCAGGAACAGGATTTTCGCCGGTTCCACGAAGATAGACGCCAGCGGCAGCATGTCGTGCACCACCATGAAGTTAACGCCTGCCGCCAGAACTTTGGACAGGACTTCAACCGCAGGGCCGATGCCGAGGAACGCCAGAATCGCCAGGATCATCCCGATGATACCGGCGGAGAAGTTGTTCACCAGCATTTCAAAGCCGGATTTGATTTTACCGTCGACCCATTTGTCGAAGTGCTTAATCGCCCAGCCGCCCAGCGGGCCTGCAATCATTGCGCCGAGGAACATCGGCATGTCTGCACCAACGATAACGCCCATGGTGGTGATAGCACCGACGACGCCGCCGCGGTCACCGCCAATCAGGCGACCACCGGTAAAACCGATCAGCAGCGGTAGCAGGTAAGTGATCATCGGGCCTACCAGCTTCGCCAGCGTCTCGTTTGGCAACCATCCGGTGGGAATAAATAAGGCCGTGATAATACCCCAGGCGATAAACGCCCCGATATTTGGCATTACCATATTGCTGAGGAAACGACCAAAGCTTTGCACTTTGATCTTGATATCGGATGACATACACATACCCCTTGTTGGTGTTCCGCGCTGAAAAGCAGCCCGAGGTTTATTGTTAACGTAGCGGCAGGGTCGCCGGCCTGATGCAGTAAAGTGACGCGAATCTGGCACTGAATCGTTAAGCTGTCCAGCAAGCGCCTTATTATGTGACTTAGATCACCAATATTCAGGGATCACCCGTCAATATTGAGTGATATCGATCACATAATCGTTGTGTAAAAAAAGTACACGGATGCATTTTTAACCCTGACTGACCTTTTTATGTGACTAACATCACATTTAGTTATGACGTCTTTGTTATTTATTTGTGATCTAACTCACAAAGTATTTTGAGGAGGATTAATCCTAATGTGATCCAGTTAAAATCCAGGCGTTGACAAAAAACGAAGCGTAATCACGGGATGAAAGTAAATTACAGCGAAGCGGCAGGCTGGTTTCGATGCTGGAAGGCTGGCTGCCCGATCTTCCGCCCTTCCAGTTTTATTACCCAAGCCGCCAGTACATGCCCAGCGCGCTACGCGCCTTCGTCGACTACGTTAAAGCGCGGCAGGCGTAGACTTTTTCACCAATGTTGGGTATCTGTTCCATACTTACCTCTGGTTGGCAAAAATGGATAATGTCATGAAACTGATCGGTAATTACACCAGCCCCTACGTGCGAAAAATCTCGGTTATCCTGCTGGAGAAAGGCCTTAGCTTTGAGTTTATTAACGTCAACCCGTGGGTAGGCGACAGTCCGGCTCCGCAATATAACCCGCTCGGCAAAGTGCCGACGCTTATCGCCGATGAAGGCGAACGCTGGTTTGATTCACCGATCATCGCCCAGTACCTTGAGCTGTTGAACGTTGCGCCAGCGTTGATTCCGCAAGATCCGAAAGCGGCGCTGGAAGTGCGCCAGCTTGAAGCCTTATCAGACGGTATTCTGGACGCGGCGTTAACGTCGGTACGTGAGAAGTTACGCCCGGTAGAGCAGCAGTCTGAAGAGGTATTGTTCCGCCAACGCGAGAAGATTGGTCGCGCCCTGGATATGCTGGAGCAGTACGCCGCCGACGGCACGCTGACGGCAGAGCCGCTCAATCTGGCCAATATTTCCGCGGCCTGTGCCGTGGGCTATCTTAATTTTCGTCGCGTCGCGCCGGGCTGGTGTGTAAACCGCCATCACCTGGTCAGGCTGGTCGAACAGCTGTTCCAGCGTGAGAGTTTTGCCCGCACCGAACCACCCACGGCATGATCTGCTGCCAGGACAGGGGACGCTGTCCCCTGTAATATTGCTAACACATTTCCTAATTCAGTCCCTGCCATGACGATAACTCAAACGCTTTTTAGTCATCTTCCGGCGACCGACCGCCTGCTGCGCGATGCCGCCTTTACCTCCTTGCTTGCCGAGTTCGGCCATACTCGCGTGGTGACCACCCTGCGCACGCTGCAGAGCGAAGCGCGCGAGCACATCCGCACCGCAAACGCATTGCCGGACTGGAGTGAGGACTGGGCAAAGAAAGCACGTGCAGTACTCGAGGCCAGCCAGCGCAGCGCGCTGCAGCCGGTTTTCAACCTGACCGGCACCGTGCTGCACACCAATCTCGGGCGGGCGCTCCAGGCCGAAGCGGCCATTGATGCCGTAAGCGAAGCCATGCGCTCCGCCGTGACGCTCGAATATTCGCTGGATGACGCCGGACGCGGCCACCGCGATCGCGCCATCGCCGACCTGCTTTGCGAACTGACCGGCGCGGAAGACGCCTGCATCGTCAACAACAATGCGGCAGCGGTGCTGCTGATGCTGGCAGCCTGTGCGAACGGCGGCGACGTGGTGGTTTCGCGCGGCGAACTGGTGGAAATTGGCGGCGCGTTTCGCATCCCTGACGTCATGCGCCAGGCGGGCTGTACGCTGGTTGAAGTCGGCACGACCAACCGCACACACCTGAAAGACTACCGCGCGGCCGCGGGCGAAAACACCGCGCTGCTGATGAAGGTTCACACCAGCAACTATCATATCGAAGGCTTCACCAAAACAGTCAGCGAGGCCGAACTGGTCGCGCTGGGCAACGAACGTAACCTGCCGGTCGTCACCGACCTGGGCAGCGGGTCGCTGGTGGATCTAAGTCAGTGGGGCCTGCCGCCGGAGCCGATGCCGCAGCAGCTGATTGCCGACGGCGTGAGCCTGGTCAGTTTCTCTGGCGACAAGCTGCTCGGTGGCCCACAGGCCGGGATCATCGTTGGCAAAAAGGCGCTTATCGCGCGTATCCAGAGCCACCCGCTTAAGCGCGCGCTGCGTGCCGACAAAATGACGCTGGCGGCGCTGGAGGCCACGCTGCGGCTGTACCAGCACCCGGAAACGCTGGTTGAACGTCTGCCAACCCTGCGCCTGCTAACCCGCAGCGCGGAAGACATCCATTTGCAGGCAACCCGCCTGCTGCCCGCATTTGAGCAGCGTTTTGGCGAACGATTTAACGTGCGCGTTGAAGCGTGCCTGTCGCAAATCGGCAGCGGCTCTTTGCCCGTTGACCGCCTGCCGGGCGCGGCCCTGACCTTCACGCCGAAAGACGGACGTGGCTCAACGCTTGCCTCACTGACGCAAACCCTGCGCGAGCTTGAAAGGCCGGTGATTGGCCGCATTGCCGATGGCCGCCTGTGGCTGGATTTACGCTGCCTCGAAAACGAAGCGCTGCTGCTGGAGGGCATTACCCAATGATTATTGCTACCGCCGGGCACGTCGACCACGGCAAAACCACCCTTCTTCAGGCGCTGACCGGCGTAAATGCCGACCGCCTGCCGGAAGAAAAAAAGCGCGGCATGACCATCGACCTCGGTTATGCCTACTGGCCGCAGCCGGATGGCCGTGTGATTGGTTTCATCGACGTGCCGGGTCACGAGAAGTTTCTGGCCAACATGCTGGCGGGCGTCGGCGGCATCGACCATGCGCTGCTGGTCATCGCCTGCGACGACGGCGTGATGGCGCAAACCCGCGAACATCTGGCGATTTTACAGCTGACGGGCAATCCGCAGATTACCGTTGCGCTGACCAAAGCCGACCGCGTGAGCGAAAGCCGCATTGAAGAAGTCCGCAACGAAGTTGCCGTTCTGCTGGGCGATACTCACGCCGCAATCTTTGTGACCACCGCCACCCGCGGAGAAGGCGTAGAAGCGCTACAGCAGCATCTCAAAGCGCTAAGCGAACGCCCTCATGCCACCGCGCACCGCTTCCGTCTGGCTATCGATCGGGCGTTTACGGTTAAGGGCGCAGGCCTGGTTGTCACCGGCACGGCGCTGAGCGGCGCAGTGAACATCGGCGATTCGCTCTGGCTGACCGGCGCGGAGAAACCGATGCGCGTGCGCGGCCTGCATGCGCAAAACCAGCCGGTCTCCAGCGCGATGGCCGGGCAGCGCATTGCGCTGAACATCAGCGGTGACGCGGAAAAAACCGACATCAGCCGGGGCGACTGGCTGCTGAGCGAAAAACCGCTGCAGCCGGTTGAGCGCGTCATTGTCGAGCTGCAAACGCTGCACCCGCTCCAGCAGTGGCAGCCGCTGCATATCCACCACTCTGCGCGCCACGTGACCGGGCGAGTTTCCCTGGTTGAAGGAAACCTGGCCGAACTGGTGCTGGATGTACCGCTGTGGCTGGCGGATAACGACCGTCTGGTGCTGCGCGACATCAGCGCCCGCACCACGCTTGCCGGGGCGCGGGCCGTTCTGCTAAACGCTCCGCGACGCGGCAAGCGTCAGCCCGCCTTCCTGAGCTGGCTGGCTGAGCTGGCCCAGACCGGGGACGACAGGCAGACGCTGGAGACGCATTTAACGCGCGGGGCCGTGCTGCTTACCGAAATTGGCTGGGCGCGTCAGTTAACGGCAGAAGGTCTACAGGCGCTGCTCGGTCAGCCGGGCTACCTGCTGGCGGGTAACGCGCTGCTAAGTCAGGACGTTGCTACCCGCTGGCAGCAAAAACTGCTCGACGTGCTGGCACGCTACCACCAGCAGCATGACGATCAGCCCGGCCCTGGTCGCGAACGCCTGCGCCGCATGGCGCTGCCCGCGGAAGACGAAGGCCTGGTGCTGTCGCTTATCGAAAGAATGCGCGGTGAAGGCCTGCTGATGAGCCGCCAGGGCTGGCTACACCTGCCGGGGCATGAGCCCGGTTTTTCTGCCACGCAGCAGGCGGTTTGGGACAAAGTAGACGCGCTGCTTGGCGATGAGCCATGGTGGGTGCGCGACCTGGCAAAAGAGACCGGCCAGGAAGAGCAGGTTATGCGTCAGCTGCTACGATCCGCCGCCCAACAGGGTCTGGTCACCGCGATTCTGAAAGATCGTTATTACCGTAACGATCGGCTGCAAACCTTCGCCGATCTGATCCGCGAACTGGATCAAACCCACGGCGCCACCAACGCGGCAGACTTCCGCGACAGACTAGGCGTTGGCCGCAAGCTGGCGATTCAGATTCTGGAGTATTTCGACAAAACCGGCTTTACCCGCCGGCGCGGCAACGACCACCTGCTGCGTGACAAGGCGTTGTTTCAGAAGGATTGACCGCTAATCAGCCGGCGTTGCCAGTGATAACGGACGGGAAGGGAGATTACCTGGATGTCATCCGCATTTTTCTGGATGGTGTCATTTTCGCACGCGTGCAGGGATAGTTATTGCCAACATCCGTTGTCAGGGTATCGACCATACCATTGGTCGTTCTGGCCTCCGACGCCCATGTGCCAGTTGCATATCGCATCCTTTACGCGAGCGGTGTGGTCAGAGAAGGTTTGGGGATGCGGTGACGACGACCGTGACAACGCGGCTCATGGTTTGTTTCCGTTGTTATGTGGATTTGCAGCGTAAATTACCATCGGGCAACAACACGCGCGTCACCCGCTGTCGGCGGGCATCGCTCCCGCCGCCAGCATGCTGTCTGCCCATCTTTTCCACCGCGTGTCATACGCATGCATTCGCCGCCCGATTTCTTCCTCAGATAATCGCTGGCGTCACCTGCTCATAAAGCCGCGCGCGTCGCTCGCGGTGGTTTGTTAGCGCCCGTGGCGCAACGGTGGGCCCACCGCGCCCAAACCGCAGGCCCATCCAGTCGAAGCCGTTTTCCACCTTTCCCGCCTGGGTTTTATCCGGATGGCGCTCAAAACCACCGAGTTCAAAAAACGGGGCCCGAGGCCGAATTGCGCTCGGAGAAATCTTGTCGCCATGCGTTCGGCGTCACGTAGGCGTAACCGACAGGGTGCACGGTTCTTGGTAGTGCCCCGGTGCGTGAGCGATGTTGGTCAGTTTGCGCGACAGCGTGTACGAGTGCGTGGTCCCGGAGGTGATGTCGAACTCGTATCCACCGTCTTTTAACACACCGCTGACCCCGGCTCCGCCGGTGAGCGTTTCGACGAAGTCGGACGGCTGGACGCCGGAATAGTTGCAGGTCAAGGAAGCGTGGACGGTCGTGCCGGCAGTGATGAGCCCTGTAATCGTCCAATGCCCGGAACT
>NZ_DASYBS010000087.1:0-3371 GCF_036500665.1 Cedecea sp. | reverse complement strand
CAGCTCCGGGTGACTTCATGAGGTTGCATGCAGTTTACCGGCTGGTCACTGAAATCAACATCACGCAATGCATGATAGGTCGTGTAAGTCTCCTGAATATGGTCACCATGCTCAACCGACTCCAGCTCCTGCAAATGGTAGCTGTTCCATTCACGCGTGGTAATAATCTCTGAACCCTCTGCATCCAGTGACGTTTCAGTTGAAGAATAAGTGTAATCCATCAGACTTCCCAGCATGCAGTCGCTGTCCGGCGACCAGCTTTGCAAATTGCTGCCCCGTCCCAGATAATTGTAGGGCGAATAGTCAAAAGTTGACACGATATCCGGCTGGTCTGCACCCGGCGCTCTGCGATGCTCAGTGACACGCGGCAGGGCCGGTCGGCTCCCTGCCAGCTCAGGAAACTGCATGCCTTCAGTGCGGTCATAAGAAACGCTCTCTTTCAGGCCTGTAGGGCTGCTTACCCCGGTTATCCCCCAGAGCCAGCTTTGCAACGGGTCAATCCAGTCATATTCCAGCGTCCAGATAAATTCATCATGGTCTTCTTCAAAACTGTCGCTGCGGGCAACGACCTGTTCAACGTAATCGCCGGTAAGTAACAGGCTGACATTATAACCTGCAGAAGTTTTAATACTGACTTCACTGCTGGTGTAGGTGATGCTACAGAGCTCCGTTTTGCTGTCATCGGTCACCCGCCAGAGTCTGGGGGTGCCGCTGCTGGCATCCCATTCAAGAGTGAGGCCGTGACCGGCAGGGGTGTAAAGGCGGGTCGGCAGCCAGAGCTCATTTCCTTCTTCGGTCAGCCATTCAACACTACCGTCCTTGTGCGTGATCTGATAGGCACTCCCCGTGTAATTCAGACGAAAGTTGTCCATTTTTTGATGGCGAACTTCATCGGTACCTGGAATAAGGCGGTACTGCTCCCCGGTACTCAGCGTGAGTGTATTATTCCCGCGGTCAAGCACTGTCAGACCGGTGCTGATGCCTTTTCCCAGCCCCATGCTCGTCTGGCTGAGAGGATTATAATTCAGTGAAAATTTGAATTCAGGTCCACGCAGCTCATTACCTTTCAGCGAAACGAGAGGCATGTTGACCATGAAAAGTCCGGTACGGGGGTCAACACTCCCCTGTACAGCGCTCGTAAAATTAAATGCCTGTGAATGAAAGTCAGTATTGTTCATAACTAAACCTTGCCTGGGAGAAAAATAAAAGCAAAAAAACAGGTCGTTACCTGGTCTGTAATTTCTAAAGCAAAAAACAGTTAAGTAAAAAATAAACTTACCAATGACCACGCCCGCAGGGCGTGGTTTTAATCCAGTAATAAAAGCCGCTAAGACTCTGGCCATTAGCTAATAAAACTTACAAATAATCACCCGATAAGTTGCTCGTTGATGCGTACGCGTGGCCAGTCACTTTCCTGAAATTTTATTTTAACACGCCCCGAATTACCGAATTCGTCATAAACAGTAACTACAGCAGTATCATCAGACATACTTCCCACCAACCTTAGATTTCCGCCACCAGTAAAGCAGAAATTGCGGATATCAATCTTTATGTATTCATCTGACACTTTGTCTTCGTTACCTCGATAAAGACGGTAATCATTCTCTCCAACATAATAATAGCAAAATGGACCATTATCAGCACCGGCTCCCTGCTGCTTGAGATAATATGCCGAGCCGCCGAGCACCCCACTGTAGTTCTGGTCAATAAATAAAGCGCTTAGATCGTAATTCCCTCCAGTTACACCTTTTAAAATATGTGGTGCAACAGACCACCGCATACTGCTGGCATCTCCACCTGCGGCCCCCTTAATCTCTTTCCTTACAAATCTGGAGCCTACGTTCTTATTATCAGTATTAGGTGCGACTCTTAAGGAAAATGGATTGAAGCTGAAAGTACCGCTATAATCTCGCCCACTCGGATAGAATTGTGACATATCCTTGACCGGGAATTCCCAGTCATGCCATGAGGACCAGCCAGATGTAACTTTAAGGTTAGTTGAATCATCATAGCTAACCGGGGCCAGTGCTTCGACACTTACCAATGATGCTTTTTTAAATGGTTGTGCAGGACGGCTGTCAGCCGGATTACCATTCGGCGTGCTGGTACCATTCATACTGCAGTTAAATTTGCCAATCCCCGGTATATTAACGTATGCCGAGATATTATAGCGAGCAGCCTTTTGACTACAGGAGACATATAATGGATACTGCGTAGTTTCCGAATCCCATGTATCAACCCTACTACTCCCACTCTGGCCCTGAGACTCCGTCAGCACAGCTGCAGAATCCACAGTTCCAATAAAATCCTGATCCTGGTGAGAATCCACACGTCCTTTCGTACGCCAGAACCAGCCTGACATGTCTTGTTTATTATAGCCATACGCCAGGTCATTACCGGTAGAATATTCGCATAATCCGACATTATCCATCAGGAAGCCCGGAGACAAGCTAATAACTTTACCTGCGTTATCGCCCCTGCCTTTAATCTTAATGTTGACCAGCACTCTGGCGGAGTTATTGCTGTTGCCATAAATTCGTGCTCCACCAGACCCGGTATCAGCAAACATAACGCTTAACTCCGAGAGCTGGCCAAAGTTTTCATTCCAGAATGCTTCGCTACGGTCGTCATTTAATTTCATATCAGTATCAAGTTTTGGGTCGAGCTGCGTTTCACGTTCAAAGATATTTGTTTTATCAGTCATTTTATAACCTCATTAGATTAGAATGGTTTGTATGACATATTATTAATGCAGACCTGTTTTCGTATAATCTCTCTGAAATTCATCAATACTTTTTTCCCGAACAGGACCGCTTCTTCCCCACTCATCAAATTGGTTGCTTTTCGGGCAAACTCTAAAGCAAACGGGAAGAAGTATAATGTTTCAGGCAGCAAGCAACACGTTGAGCACACAATAAAAAGCTGCTTCAATGTCTGATTATTAAAAATCGAAATATTATCACCAATCCTGTAATGATTGATTCATTATTGCCATCTTATCTACCTCAGAATTAATTAGCGGTGGGTGCATGACAACACGTCCATCCCGGACGCGGCCTCTGATGAGGTCTTACAGGCTGGCCAACTTCCCCGTCGCCAGAGATGACGAAGCCCCACCATTTCTGGCAGATTTTCGATTTAAGCATTCTGGCGTAGCAACCACGCTTAACAGAATATGCGTTTTTTTACGTACGTAAACTTTTTTATCTGTCAGTCACCTGGCCTAGCGAGAAACATATTTATCCATCTCAAGCCGGACATCGAGCATCATCAACATACCTTCAATGACGCCTTCGGCCTTTTGCAACTTTTTACCAACATGGCCATCTGAACAGCCATGCTTCCGCGCAAGCGACATGAACGTCATGCCC